>DATAHG010000175.1:0-5998 GCA_036263295.1 Thermoanaerobaculia bacterium
CGCGGAGCCACGCCGTTCATGGTGCTGTTGGCCGCTCTTCAAGCCCTCTTGTCGCGCCTCTCCGGCCAGGAGGATCTCGTCGTGGGCTCGCCGGTCGCCAACCGCAACCGTGCCGAAATCGAAGAGCTGATCGGCTTCTTCGTCAATACCCTGGCATTGCGCGGCGATCTCGCGGGAGCGCCGTCGTTCGCGGGCCTCCTCGGCCGTGTCCGCGAGGCCGCGCTCGACGCTTACGCCCATCAGGACCTGCCGTTCGAGCGGCTGGTCGAAGACCTGCGGCCGGAGCGCAGCCTCGCGCATGCGCCGCTGTTCCAGGTTCTTTTCGCGCTCCAGAACGCGCCGCTCGGAACACTCGGCCTGCCGGGGCTCACCCTCTCGCCGGTCGCTACCGCGCCAGGCGGCTCGGGCTTCGATCTCACTCTGACGCTGACCGAGACACCGTCCGGCTTCGCGGGAGCCTGGGGTTACGACCCCGACCTGTTCGACCGCACGACCGTCCTCCGGATCGCCGGTTCCTTCGAGCCTTGGCTCGCGGCAGCCCTCGGCTCGCCCGAGGCTCCGGTCGCCGAGCAGCCGTTGCTCTCCGAGACGGAGCGGCATCAAGTGCGGATTGAGTGGAACGACACCCTGGCCGATCTGCCTCGGACGCCGGTCCACGTCCGCTTGGCGGAGCAGGCCCGGCGCGCGCCGGAGGCGGTGGCGGTGCTCTTCGAAGACGAGTCGCTGACCCACGGCGAGCTCGACCGCCGCGCGAACCGGCTGGCGCGGTCGCTCCGGCGGCGCGGGATCGCACCCGGCGCGCGGGTCGGCCTCTGCCTGGAGCGCTCTCTCGATCTGGTCGCCGGCCTCCTCGGAATCTGGAAGGCCGGCGCGGCCTACGTGCCTCTCGACCCCGCGCATCCGGACGAGCGCCTGGCCTTCCTGGCCGGAGACACCGGGATGTGGGCCGTGATCACGCGGGAGGGGCTGGCCGGCAAGCTGCCGGAGAGCGCGGGCTTTCGCCTGCTCGTCGACACGGATGGAGAGGAGATCGCGGCCGAGAGCGGCGAGCCTCTGCCGGCCGGCGCGGGCGCGTCGAGCCTGGCCTACATCCTCCACACCTCGGGCTCGACCGGCCTCCCCAAGGGAGTGGAGGTCGAGCACGGCAACCTCGCCGCGGTGCTCGCCGCGACCGGGAGGCTCTTCGGCTGGTCGCCGGACGACGTCATGGCCTGCGTGGCGCCGGCCTCCTTCGACATCTTCCTTTGGGAGCTGCTGAGCCCGCTCCTCGCCGGAGGCGCGTGCCGCCTCCTGCCGCTCGCGCCGGTCTTGGATGTGGAGCGTTGGGCTGCGCTCCTGCCCGGCCTCACGCGGGTGCATGCGGTGCCTGCACTGATGCGGCGGCTGATCGAGGAGGTGCGCCGCGCCGGCCTCTCGCCCCGTTTGCGGACTCTCTTCGCCGGCGGCGACGCGGTTCCGGCCGAGCTGCTCGCCGAGATGCGCCGGACGTTCCCGGGAGCGGAGCTGCGGGTGCTCTACGGCCCCACCGAGGCGACGATCCTGGCGACGAGCTGGGCCGTGCCGGAAGGGGAGATCCCCGCCGGAGCACGGCTCGGGCATCCGCTTCCCGGAGTCGACTCCTCGGTCCGCGACGATCGCGGGGAACCGGTACCGATCGGAGTCGCGGGCGAGCTGTGGATCGGCGGAGCCGGCGTGACCCGTGGCTATCTCGGGCAGGAGGCCCTGACCGCGGACCGCTTCCCGGCGCGGGACGGCCGCCGCTGGTACCGCACGGGCGACCGGACGCGGTGGTTGCCGGACGGCACCCTCGAGTTCCTGGGCCGGACCGACTTCCAGGTCAAGGTGCGCGGCGTGCGCATCGAGCCGGGCGAGGTCGAGGCCGCGCTCGCCGGTCTCGAAGGCGTGCTCGAAGCCGCCGTCGTGCCACGGGACGATCTGCCTGGCGGGCGCGGGCTCGTGGCCTGGGTGGTGACCGACGGGCCGGTGGAGCCCGCCGCCTTGCGGGAGGCACTCAGGCGCCGTCTTCCCGAAGCCATGATCCCGGCGCGGATCGCACGTCTCCCCGAGTTGCCGCTCACCCGCCATGGCAAGGTAGACCGCGGCGCTCTGGAGACTCTCCGCCTGACCGAGGAAGGGGTAGAGATCCAAGCGCCGAGGACGCCCACGGAAGAGCTGCTGGCGGGGATCTGGGCGGACCTCCTGGGACGGGAGCGGATCGGTCCGGACGACAGTTTCTTCGACCTCGGAGGGCACTCGCTCCTCGCGGCCCGGCTCGTCGCCCGGGTGCGCGACGCCTTCGGGGTCGACCTGCCGCTGCGGGAGGTCTTCGAGGCGCCGACCGTGGCGGCGATGGCGCGGCGGATCGCAGGCGCCCGCCAAGCCGAGGAGGCGCCGCCGCTGGTTCCCGTTTCCCGGGACGGCGACCTCCCGGCCTCCTTCGCCCAGGAGCGCCTCTGGTTCCTCGACCGGCTGGCGCCGGGCCGGCCGGCCTACAACCTCGCGGTGGCACTGCGGCTGGCCGGCGAGCTGGAGGCCTCGGCCCTCGACAGAGCCTTCGACGCCGTGGTCGAACGCCACGAGTCGTTGCGCACCACCTTCGCCGAACGCGACGGCAGGCCGGTCCAGGTGATCGCGCCGCCCCGGACCGGTGTCCTGGAAGCCGTCGACCTCTCGCCGGTCGAGGTGGAGCCGTGGGCGGCAGAGGAGGCCGCGGCGCCGTTCGATCTCGAGAGAGGACCCCTGCTGCGGGCGCGCCTCCTGCGGCTGGGAGAGAGGGAGCACGTCCTCCTGCTGACCCTTCACCACATCGTCAGTGACGGATGGTCCATGGGTGTGCTCGTGCGGGAGGTGAGCGCGCTCTACGCGGCCCTCACTCCCGGCTCCTCTCGCCGAGAAAGAGGGTTCGGGGGCGAGGGCCTGCAGTATGCGGATTACGCCGTCTGGCAACGGCAATGGCTGAGCGGAGACGTGCTCGAGCGCCAGCTCACCTATTGGCGGCAACGCCTGGCTGGAGCGCCGCCGGTCCTCGACCTTCCGACGGATCGCCCCCGCCCGGCGGCGCTCGACGCGCGCGGCGCGAGCGAGACGCTCGAAACTCTCGGCGGTGTGCAGGCCCTCGCCCGAGCCCGGAGCGTCACGCCGTTCATGACTCTCCTCGCCGGCTTCGCGGCAGTGCTCGCGCGCTGGACGGGCGCGGACGACGTCGTCGTGGGCGCTCCCGTCGCCAACCGAGACCGGCCGGAGATCGAAGGGATGATCGGGCTCTTCGTCAACACGCTGGTGCTGCGCACCGATCTTTCGGGAGACCCGAGCTTCAGCCAACTGTTGGCGCGAGTGCGGGAGGCCGCGCTCGGCGCCTATGCCCACGCCGACGTACCTTTCGAGAAGCTGGTGGAGGAGCTGCATCCGGAGCGGTCGCTCGCCCACACGCCGCTTTTCCAGGTGATGTTGAGCCTCCAGAATCTGCCGATCGAAAGGATCGAGCATCCCGGCCTGGTGCTGGAGCCGCTGCCGTCCAGGGTCCGCACCGCCAACTTCGACCTGTCACTGGTACTCGGCGAGGTGGAGGACCGCCTGGCCGGCTCCTTGACCTACCGCGCCGCGCTTTTCGATGCCACGACGGTCCGCCGGCTTCTCGGACACCTGAGGACCCTGCTCGCCGGAGCTGCGGCCGAGCCCGAGCGTCGGCTTTCCGATCTCCCATTGCTGGGCGAGGCCGAGCAGCATCAGCTCCTCGTGGAGCGGGAGGCCGGCGAGGAGAGCGGTGGAGAAGAGCTTTGCGTGCATCGGCTGTTCGAAGCGCAAGCGGCGCGAATGCCGGAGGCCGTCGCCGTGATCGCGAAAGACGAGACTCTGACCTTCGCCGAGTTGGACCGCCGGGCCGAGGCTCTCGCCGCAGACCTGCGGGAGATGGGAGTCGGGCCTGAGGTCCGGGTCGGCCTCGACGCCAGCCGGTCGACCGGTCTGCTGGTCGGGATGCTCGGGATCTGGAAGGCGGGGGGAGCCTGGGTGCCGCTCGATCCGTCGCATCCGCGGGAGAGACTGGAGCTGCTGGCGCGGGATGCGCGGGTTCGTGGGGTCGTTCAGGGACTTGAAGGACACCCGGGACAACCAGGGACATCTCCGCGTGGCTTCCTCGTCCTCGATGACCCTCATGTCCCGGCTCCGGTGACTCCGAGGTTCTCGGAAAGCGGCCGCCAGGCCGCCTACGTCCTTTACACCTCTGGTTCGACCGGAGAGCCCAAGGGCGTGGTCGTGGAGCACCTGTCGCTGGCGGGCTACCTGGCCTGGGCCGGCGGCCTGCTCGGACGCGATCCGATCCCTGCGATCACGAGCCTCGCCTTCGACGCCTCGCTCAAGCAGCTCCTGGTGCCGCTGCTGGCCGGCCGGCCGGTCCATCTCCTGTCGGAAGAAGCGGTGGAGCCGGCGGCTCTGCTGCGCGAGCTGTCGGAAGGGATCTATGGCGTCCTGAACTGTGTGCCTTCCCTCTGGCATGCCGTGCTCGAGCTGGTCGAGTCCGGCGAGGGGCCGCCACCCGCCTCTCTCCACCGGTTGTTGCTGGGTGGCGAGGCCCTCCCGGACCATCTCCTCGAAAGGACGGCGCGCCTCCTTCCAGGGACCGAGATCTGGAACCTGTACGGCCCCACCGAGGCCACCGCCAATGCCACGGCGGCTCGGCTCGGCCCTGGAGGTCCGGTGACCCTGGGCCGGCCGATCGCGGGGCTGCGAGCTTACGTTCTCGATCCCGAGGGCCTACCGGTGCCCTGGGGCGCCATCGGGGAGCTTTGCGTGGGAGGACCGAGCGTGGCCCGAGGTTATCTGGGGCGGCCAGGCCTCACCGCGGAACGCTTCGTGCCCGATCCATTCTCGGGGATCCCCGGAGAGCGCCTCTATCGCACAGGAGACCGGGTGCGGCGGCTTGCCGACGGCCGTCTCCAATTCCGCGGCCGGACCGACCATCAGGTCAAAGTGCGCGGCTTCCGGGTCGAGCCCGGGGAGGTAGAAGCCCTGCTCGACCGCCATCTCGCGGTCCGCGAAGCCGCGGTCGAAGCGCGCGAGGTCGCCCCTGGGGAGGTGCGGCTGGTGGCCTTTGTAGCGGGAGAGGGGGCGGACCTTGCGGAGGCTCTGCGCGGCTATCTCCGGGAGCGTCTGCCGGCACCGATGGTGCCGGCGGTGATCGCCGTGCTCGACTCCCTGCCGCGGACGCCGACCGGCAAAGTGGACCGCCGGGCCTTGGCCACGGCCGGCCCGGTGTCGGCGGGACAGAGCCGCGGCTATGAGGCGCCACGGGATCCGGTCGAGCGGCAGCTCGCGGCGATCTGGGAGGAGCTGCTGGGCATGGACCGGGTGGGGCTGCGGGACGGCTTCTTCGCCCTGGGAGGGCACTCGCTCCTCGCCACCCGCCTCGCCTCGCGCATCCGCCGAGACTTCGGTGTGGAGGTGCCGCTACGCTCCCTGTTCGAGCTGCCGGACCTGGAAGCGTTGGCGCGGGAAGTCACTGCCCTGTACCTGGGCCAGCATGCCCCCGGAGAGTTCGAGGCCTTGATGGCGGAGCTGGATGGGATCTCGGAGGATGAGGCGCTCGAGCTGCTCAGCGAAGGGCCGTGAAACACTCCAGCGGGAGCCTGAACGACCTCCCGGCGCACCTATAGGATGCCGGCACTCCGAAGGCCGCTCTTTACCGATGTCGAACAGGGCCCGGAGGGCGTGTCGGAGGTCGTAGAGCATGGTGGTGGTCCCCTCGGGAGGGGGTACCCAGTCGCCTCGCTCCGGCGGGAGAGCGGCAGTATGGTCGAGCTGGCTGACAGGCCGACCATTCCTCTCAGCGGACGTAGCTCTGAAGCGGGGTCGTGCCCGACATCCAGAGGAATCGCCGCACAAGCTTCTACGAGCCAGGTTCTCGGTACTTGAAGCCAAGTCCCGAGAACTTCCGGTCCGTTCTCGCGACTTTCAAAAAAACAAGCCGACTTTCTCGTCGAGTCGGCTTCTGCGAGCCAAG
>DATAHG010000176.1:0-2262 GCA_036263295.1 Thermoanaerobaculia bacterium
TAGCCGAGCTCGGAGGGGATGGTGAGCTTGCGCTTGCCGCCGATCTTCATGCCGGCGACGCCTTCGTCCCAGCCCTTGATGACCTCTCCCGCGCCGAGGCGGAAGCTGAAGGGCTGGCGGCGGTCGAGGCTGGAGTCGAACTTGGTGCCGTTCTCCAGCCAGCCGGTGTAGTGGACCACGACGGTCTTGCCGGGGGTGGCTTCCGTGCCTTCTCCAACCTTGACTTCGACGTACTTGAGACCAGAGGGGGTGGTCGTCTCTTGCGCTTCGGACATCGGTTTCTCCTGGGCGGCGAAGGCCCCTTGAGTGAGCGGAATTGCGGCCGCGATCGACGCCGCCGTGAGTACGAATGCAAATACCTTGCGCATCATGGGCCGTTCCTCCTCCGTCTGAGGCGACTGGCTGGTCTGGAGTGCGAGGAGAATATTACGCCAGGACCTTCAAAGCTCCAACCGTTTGGATGTCCGGACCACCACCCGGCCTCCCTTGACCACCGCCGCCACCGGGTTTACGCCGTAGTGGTAGGCCAGGTGGAGGAGGTTCGGGGCGTCGAGGAGCACCAGGTCCGCCCGCTTGCCGGGCTCGATGGAGCCGATCTCACTGCCCAGGCCGAGGCAGCAGGCCGAGTTCAGAGTCGCGGCGGTCAGGCTCTCTTCGATGCTGAGCCCCAGCTCGAAGACGGCCAGCACGAAGACCATGGGCATGGACTCGGTGAAGGAGGAGCCCGGGTTGCAGTCGGTCGCCAGAGCGATCGGCACGCCGGCCTCGACCAGCTTCCGGGCCGGGGCGTACTTGTGCTTCATCAGGAAGAAGCTGGTGCCGGGGAGGAGGACGGCGGTGACGCCCGAGCCGGCCAGGGCCTCGATGCCGGCGGGGGAGACCGCCATCAGGTGGTCGGCTGAGAGGGCGCCCAGCTCGGCCGCCAACTCGGCGCCGCCGGAGTCCACGAATTCGTCGGCGTGGAGGCGCGGGGCGAGCCCGTGGCGGACGCCCGTCTCCAGCACCCGGCGTGATTCGGCCGGGTCGAAGACTCCCTGCTCGCAAAAGACGTCGCAGAAGCGGGCGAGCCCTTCGGCGGCGGTGGCCGGGATGATCTCGTCGCAGATCAGATCGACGTAGCGCGTCCGGTCCTGCCGGTGCTCGGGCGGGATCTCGTGGGCGGCGAGGAGGGTGGGGACCAGATCGACCGGATGGCTCGCGGCGGCGTCGCGGATGGCGCGGAGCTGTTTGAGCTCGTCTTCCAGGGTGAGCCCGTAGCCGCTCTTGGCTTCGGCGGTGGTGGTGCCGGAGAAGAGCATCCAGTCGAGCCGCCGGTGGACGTTCGCCACCAGCTCCTCGGGGCTGGCACGGCGGGTCGAAGACACGCTGGAGAGGATGCCGCCGCCCGCGGCGGCGATCTCCTGGTAGGTCTTGCCGGCCAGGCGGGCGGCGAATTCCTCTTCGCGGCTGCCGGCCCACGGCAGGTGGGTGTGGGGATCGACGAAGCCCGGCACGAGGGTGCCGCTGCGGCCGTCGAGGCGTTCGACATCGGGCAGCTCGCCGAAGAGGCGGCGGCGTTCGTCGGGGGAGCCGACGAAGGCGATGCGGCCATCCCGGCAGAGCACATCGGCGCCCTGGAGGCGGCGGACGCGGCGCTGGTCCGGTCCGGCGAGCGGGGCGGTGCCCTCCGGGGTGGCGACCTCGGCGAGGTTGTGGATGAGGAGGTCGGTCATGGGGTGGGTCTCCGTAGAGCCCAGGGTTGAAACCCTGGGCTAATCGCCTGCGCCCCTGAAGGGCGCTCTCCTATCAGGGGGACTGGCCAGCAGGCAGCCTGAGCGCAGGCTTGGCCTTTCGAATTGAGAGCGCCCTTTATGGGCGCAGGCGGCTAGCCCAGGGTTTCAACCCTGGGTCGGTGCCGGATTATCGCCTAGGTCAACCCCACATGCGCCCGCCCCAGCTCCCGCACCTGGGTGCGCAGCCAGGTCTCGACCTCCTCCCAGTCGACCGGAACCGCCAGCCGCGGCAGCGGCTCTCCTTCGATCTGCGACAGGTCGGCCAGCCCCTTCAGGGCCTGGAGGCGGAAGTCGCGGACGTGGCCGAACTTGTCCTCGCAGCGGTCGAGGAGGTCGGCGAGGGGGAGGCCGCGGCAGAGCAGGTAGAGGTCGAGGAAGTCGCGCCGGGTGCCGCGGCTGATGATGGCGCCGAGCTTCATGAGGCCGAGGTCCGCGGCCGAGGCGACCGCGAAGCCGTCGAGGTCCTGGAAGGGATCGACCAGCGGGTAGG
>DATAHG010000177.1:0-3750 GCA_036263295.1 Thermoanaerobaculia bacterium
GATGAGCTGGGGGCTCGACACGTTCTCCTCCGCCTCCACCCCTGGGACGAGGACGAGGCCAACCGGGCCGCCGAGGAGGAGCTGGCGCGGGAGCTTCACGGGCGGGGGTACGAGCTGAGCTACTCCCTGCCGCAGAACCGCGAGTTGGTGAAGGACCCGCGGCGCTGGCGCCAAGCCCTGGAGGAGATTGGGCGCCGCTTTATCCCCTACGGCCGTTCGTTCCAGATCGGCCAGGCGATCAACCGCAGCAAGTGGGGGATCTGGAACGTCCGCGAGTACGTGGAGCTGGCGCGGCTGGCCGAGGAGGTTCTCCGCCGTCCGGGAAGCGGTGTCGAGTTGCTCGGCCCGGCGGTGATCGATTTCGAGTATCACGTCACCGCCGCGGTGCTCAACCTGCGGGATCCGGGATTCCGCTTCGATGCGGTGGCGAGCCTGCTCTATGTAGACCGCCGCGGCGCGCCGGAGAACCCTCAGGCCGGCTTCGACACGGTCGGGAAAGTGCTGCTCCTCCAGGCCATTGCCGAGACCGCCCGCAACAGCGCCGGGCGCTCCTGGATCACCGAGGTGAATTGGCCGCTCTGGGAGGGACCGCACTCGCCGGCCGGGCGCTCGGTCTCGGTAGACGAGGAGACGCAGGCCGACTACCTGGTGCGGTACTACCTGCTGACGTTGGGGACTGGACTGGTCGAGCGTGTTTTCTGGTGGCAGATGGTGGCGCGAGGCTACGGTCTGGTGGACCCGGCCGGCCCGACGGAGCTGCGCCGCCGGCCGAGCTTCCAGGCTTTCCGCACGCTCTTGCGCGAGCTGGAGGGGAGCCGGCTGGAAGAGGTAATCACGCCGCCCACCTCGACGCCGAGGGTGGGAGCCGGGGCCCGGCTCTACCGGTTCCGCCGGGCGGACGGCTCCGAACGGGTAGTCGGCTGGAGCACGGTTGGCCGTTCGGGAGGCGACGAGGTGACTCTTCCCCGTCCGCCCGTCGCCGTGATCGGACGCGACGGCAACGAGCGGCCCAACCCCGGCCGCACCGTCGTCCTAACCTCGTCTCCCGCCTATTTTCGAATCGAGCCCTAGCGGAGGTGACCCCGGTGGCCCAAAGGCCTCCGGGGGTTTCACGGGGAACATCTCTGAAAATAGACCACTCGGAGCCTCGAAAGGCTCTTGCCGGCAGGCCGAGCTCAACGGCCCGACAACCCGGCCACTATTGCCGCGACTTGCGCCGCTGCTCGGATTCCAGAAGTTGGGAGATTTGCTGAATCAGCTCGACGGTGATCCGCTCTTCTTCGCAGGCGCGCTGGAAGAGATAGAGGGAGGCGAAGACCTCGCGGCGAACATCCTGCGCTTCAAAAATGACGATCAGCTCGCGGGCGAGGGCCTTGATCTCTTCCGTCCGGCCCTGCCGGAGCAGAAGCAGGGAGAGATCGAGCGACACCAGAGCAGCGTCATACGCCATGGCGCGCTGCACGAACTCGGTCCGGACCTGCCACAGCGCCTGCTCCGCTGTCTCATCATCGCGCAGGCCGGAGTCGATCCGCCCTTCGGCCCAGCGTAGCCGGACCAGATCGAGCGGGCGCGCCACATCCTGCAAGAAGGGCTTGATCTCCTGCAGGAAATCTCGCGCCTCCTCGTAACAGCCGGCCGCGGCCAGGCAGACCACGAGGTTGTGCCGGGCATAGGCGGGGAGGTGGATGTCCTCCGCCACATCGATTTCTCCGGTAGCCTCTCGCAAGAGAGCGATCGCCGCCTGCAGGTCGCCCTGCTCCTCGACGATCTTGGCCTTCTTGACCAGCACGATCGAGACCCCGAGCGCGTCTTTCCGCCCCCGGTACAGCGCGAGCGACTCGTTGGCCAGTCGCAATGCCTCGCCCAGATGGCGCTGTTGACACAGGAGCGAGCTCTTCAAGTGGAGGATCTCGGCTCGGACCTCCTCGTTGCCGGTCATGCTCATATCCAGGAATTCTTCAGCCTGGGCGAAGGCCGCCTCGGCGCTCCGCAGCTCACCGAGCACACGACGGGCGTTGCCCAGGCAGGCATGGGCGCGCGCGCGCAGGTCAGTGACCCAGTGAATGTCGTAAGCCTCGCTGAGATTGAGCGAGATGACGGCGGCCAGCTCGGCCGCGCCAATCGCCCGGGAGGGCTGATCGAAGACGAGATCCTGGCTCTCCTGGATCAAGAGCTGGCACATCGCCCAGGTCTGGTATTCCCCCTCCTCGGTTACCTTGCGGAGTTGCTCCTCGAACGGGAGCCCTTGCAGCGAGGCCAGCAGAGCCGGTGCCTCGCGGCCTTCAAATACGGCCACACGCTCGTCCCAATGTCCGACCTGCTTCTGAAGCTGCTCAAGCTGCTCGAAGCGGCTGCGGCACACGGGGCATTTCGCCAGGAAGTGCGGCAGCACATGATGGTTCATGACCTCGGGATCGAGCTGTCCGGCAAGCAGATCCGCGAGCTGCTCCAGGGTCAGGTGATCCTGTTTCACGGCCAGCTCCTTCTGTTTGGACTGTTGAAATTTGAGTGGCAGGCTTTCCGCTCTTCCGGAAAAGAACTGCCTCTATCATAACAGTTACTTGAGGAGCGGAAGTCGTGACACCGAACATCAACAAAAAAAGGGGCCGGGCCGAGGCCGGCCCCTTTTCGACCGTCCAGCCTAGCCGTTTCCGTTCGGGTCGGTCGGTCCATCGGGCGCGGTGGCACCGCTGCCCGTCGATCCGGTATTGCTCCCCGTTCCCGTCCCCGTGCCACCACCGCCGCCGCTCGGATCGATGCTCGGCCCCGCCTTGCCCCAGGCGCTCACGAGACGGTTCCAAAAACCCGTCAGCACGGAGGGGACCGTCTGCGACGCGACCCGCTTGGCCGCCCCGCCCTTCCCGGCCGGCGCGGCATGCGCCGAGCTGAGGGGCGCCACGCAAAGGGCGGAGGCGAGGGCAAGGGGAATCAGACGGCGCATCTTCTTTGAGAACATGTACGCTCCTGTCCAGGGCAAGGCACGTATCGCCGGGATTGTCGCACGGGCTTGCCTGTCTTCACCCGAAAAGTATCCTCGAATAGATTTTATGAGACACTGATTGGGATTACTTCTATCGGGAGATAGGAATCACGGGGTTCAAGCAGTGGCTCCCGGCCGCGTCTGCTACAATTCCGTCCATTCCTGAGAAGCAATTTCCAAAAAGCCTCCCCCGGCGGGGCGCGGCCAGGGAGGAAGAGAAGGAGAGGTATGAGAGGGAAGCACTGGAAGTCAGCCTGGATCGTCCTGGCGGCGGCCCTGCTGTTGAGCGGCACCGCCGGAGCCCAGACCGGGAGCACGGACGACGAAGACAATTACGGCGATGAGGAGAAGCGGTTCGCCTTCGCGGTGGGGGTCGGGCTGGTCGAGCCGGCCGGAGACGTCGAGAACTACCTGATGGCGGCGTTGCGTATCCGGGTCGGCGACGGGGGGACGGCGAACCGCGGGAGCGAGAGCGCCCAGGGCGGCGTCAAGGGCTATCTGGAGCCCGAGATCGGCTACTGGAAGTCGAGCGACGACCGGATCGAAGGCAGCGACCTGCTGGTCGGGGTGAACCTCATCGGCTCGGTGCCGCTTGGGCCGGTAGAGAGCTTCTTCGGCGCCGGGGCCGGCGTGCACTTCATCGACGCCGCCCTCCTCGACTCGACCAACCTGAGCGACGACAGCGAGACCAAGTTCGGCGCCAACGCCCAGTTCGGCATCGATCTGCGCGTCACCCGGGCGGTCAGCGTGTTCGGCGCCGGGCGGTTCGA
>DATAHG010000178.1:0-4020 GCA_036263295.1 Thermoanaerobaculia bacterium
GAGCTGAACGTTGTTTCTACGCACGGCGTTCATAGAAGCCCATCATAGACCAGCGAAGCCTCAAGCCTGCTCCTCCTCCCTCTCCTCGTCCGCCGGCTCCGGCTCCTCCCCTTCCTCGCGCCGCCACCGCCGGCCCTCCGAGATGGCGATGGCCAGGGTACACCAGAGGGAATCCAGGGCGGCTCCGTGCAGCTCGCGGTCGATGATGATCCCGGAGGTCATCCGGGCCATGGCAAGGCGGACGATCAGGCTGATCGCGTCGGCCGCCAGAAAGCTCGTCGACAGCAAAAAGGCAGGCGAGGACCTGCCGATGAAGGAGAGGGCCGCGCGGCTCAAAAAACGCACCAGAAAGAAGAAGGCATAAGCGGTCAGGACGGCGAGGCCGACGTCTTTCAGGGAGTGGTCGAAGGGGAAGAACGGCCAGAGGAACCAGGCCACCAGCACCAGAGGGGCGAGCAGTACGGCGATGTCGGTGTTGCGGGACTCGGTCATGGCGCCCCCCAGCTTACCCCGATTCGGGGCCGGCGCTGGAGCCCGGCCAAGGGGGGGTTGACGCCGGTGGTACCATCCGGGCAACCGTCGGCACCCTGACGTTGCCCCCGCCGGCGGATCGCAGGAGGACTCGTCCCGATGACCGAACCAGCGGCAGTCGTACCCTCCACCCGGCCCTCGCGCGCCGAGCAGATGTTCCCGGTGCTGACGCGGCCCCAGATCCAGCGTATCGCCGCGCAAGGCCAGGTCCGCCCGATCGCCCGGGGGGAGGTCCTCATCGAGGCTGGAGAGCAGGTTGTGCCCTTCCTCGTGGTCACGGCGGGGCAGGTGGAGATCGTGCGGCCCTCCGGCCCGGCCGAGACGCTCATCACAACCCATGGACCCGGGCACTTCACCGGCGAGGTCAACATGCTCTCCGGACGCCCTTCGCTCTTCCGGGCGCGGGCGGCCGAAGCGGGCGAGGTCATCGAGATCGATCACGACCGCCTGCTCGGGCTCGTGCAGACCGACACCGAGCTGAGCGAGATCATCATGCGGGCGTTCATCCTGCGCCGCGTGGAGCTGATCGCGCAGGGGCTCGGCGATGTCGTGCTCATCGGCTCCGTCCACTGCTCCGGGACGTTGCGGGTCAAGGAGTTTCTGACCCGCAACGGGCTTCCCTACGCGTACATCGATCTCGATGTGGACGAGGACGTCCAGACCCTGCTCGACCGTTTTCAGATCACCGACGAGGACATCCCTGTCCTGATCTGCCGCGGCGAGATGGTGTTGCGCAACCCGTCCAATCGCCAGATCGCCGACTGCCTGGGCCTCAATGAGGCGATCGATACGACTCAAGTCCGCGATCTGGTCATCATCGGCGCCGGCCCCTCGGGGCTGGCCGCCGCCGTGTATGGCGCCTCGGAAGGGCTCGACGTGCTGGTGCTGGAGGCGAGCTCGCCCGGCGGCCAGGCGGGCTCCAGCTCGCGCATCGAGAATTATCTCGGGTTTCCCACCGGCATCTCGGGGCAGGAGCTGACGGCGCGCGCCTACACGCAAGCCCAACGCTTCGGGGCCCATTTGATGATCGCCAAAGGGGCCAACAAGCTCGGATGCTCCCGCAAGCCCTACTCGATCGAGATCGAGGAAGGTCCGAGCGTGCCGGCGCGGACGATCATCATCGCCACGGGCGCCCAGTATCGCAAGCTGCCGCTGCCGAACCTCGCTCAATTCGAGGGAGCCGGCGTGTACTACGGCGCGACGTTCATCGAATCGCAATTGTGCGGCGGCGACGAGGTGATCGTGGTGGGCGGCGGCAACTCCGCCGGCCAGGCCGCGGTCTTTCTCGCGCAGACCGCCCGGCGTGTCCACATGCTCGTCCGCTCGGGCGGGCTGGCCGAGACCATGTCGCGCTACCTGATCCGCCGCATCGAGCAACATCCCGCCATCACGCTGCGCCCGTACACGGAGATCGTGGCGCTTGAAGGGCAGAATCATCTCGAACGGGTGCAATGGAAGAACAAGCAGAACGGCGAGACCGAGACGCACGGCATCCGGCACGTCTTTCTCATGACCGGCGCCGCGCCGAGCACACGCTGGCTCGACAGTTGCGTCACCCTCGATTCGAAAGGTTTCATCAAGACGGGGCCGGACCTGTCGCCGGAGGATCTCGCCGCCGCGGAATGGCCGCTCCCCCGGGCGCCGTACCTTTACGAGACCAGTTTGCCCGGAGTCTTCGCGGTCGGCGACGTCCGGGCCGGCAATATCAAGCGAGTGGCCTCGGCAGTGGGAGAGGGATCGATCGCGGTCTCCCTCGTACACCAGGTGCTCCGCGAATGAAAGGGAGGACGATCCATGCCTGAAGAAGCCTGCTCACACATCACCGCGATCACGCACGTCCAGCACGCCAAGCGCCATGAGTGCGAGGAATGCGTGAAGACCGGCTCCCACTGGCTCCATCTGCGGACTTGCCAGAGTTGCGGCGTGACCCTGTGCTGTGACAGCTCGCCCAACCGCCACGCCACCAAGCACGCGCACGCCACCAGCCACCCCGTGATCGCTTCGGCCGAGCCGGGCGAGCAGTGGCTGTATTGCTATCCGGACGACGCGTTCGCGGAGTATTGAGCCCGGGCGGGGAAGCGCGGGGCGGCCTTCCGCCCCGCTATCTCTCGTGCAGAAGGGCGATCTCCTGAACGATGGCGCCGCCGTTCACGTTCACCGCATAGGAGCGTTGGTCTCTACCAGGGACGGAAAAGGACTCGACAACCAGGTTTTTGGCGCCGATCTCGCGCGCCGCGAGGCTCCTGATCCTGGCCAGATCTGCCGCTCCCATCTCCCGCCGTAAGGCGAGGTCAGCCAACTCCTGTCGATCTCGCGCCAAGACGATCAGGAGGCGCTCGGTTCCGGCCCTCTCGTCGAAGAGGAAATACTGGTTTCTGTTGGGTAGAATCACCTTCGCGTGAGCCGGGATACGGACGGTCAACAGGTCGGCTTCCTGCACTGGATACAGCAGGCCGGCCCGGCCGTCCGAGCCCTCCTGCACAACGGCGAGGTAGCCGTCCGTATTGGACTCGACGACGACCTGGATCCTCTGCCGGCTGTGAAAGATCTGGCCGATTCGGACTTCGGCGATGACCTTGCCTTCATGATCGACCTCCTGCACCCAAAAGCGGATCCCGAGGGCGGGCTTGGCCTCCGGCGAGGAAGACGCGCCGCCGCCGAGGTCCCCCGGCAGACGCGGAGGTGTGACGAGCGGCCGATTCGGCTGCTTCGGCACCTGAGCGTGCTGCCTGGCCGGTTTCTTCTTTCCCTTCCCCGGCGGCTGCCACTCATTCGGTTGGGGGGAGACGAAGAGCATGCCCAACAAGGGGTTCTCGAATATCGCCTTCGCACCGATCTCTTCCTGACTCACCGACGGACCGCCGACCAGGGCCAGATTGAGAAGTAGAGCAAGGATCACGGTGAGCCCCTCCTAACCGCAGGTTTTTCCCTGAAGGTGCTTGAGAATTCCCTTGCCGACCTTGGCCTTGGTCAGCTCGATCAGGCCGGCAGGCGAGGTATCGAAGGAACACTCCTCGGCGCTGTCGATCGAGCTCAGAACGACCTCCTCCGGAACTCCGGCCTTGATCATCGCGATCACGTCGCCATTGGTCATGCCTTTCGGCGCGCCATTGCTTCCGCTCAGAGACTTGGCGCCCGCTTCCGCGGATTTGGAGCTGCGGGCCTCATTCTGACTGATCAGAGTCTGGTACTTCTTCATCGCGGTCTGGACCCGGTCCAGGGGAGCCGCCGCCTGGCGCCGGCTCGCATCGATGGGTGCCTGACCGCTCATGCCGCGCAGAACGTTGAGAGAGGTTTTGCCGACCGAGCCGAAAACCGAGCCGCCGTACGGCTTCGAAAAGAAGTCCTCCTTGGGATTCATCGAAAGAGCGCTGTTGTAATGTTGCGCCGCCTGCTCGAGGTAGCGCAAGGTGGTCTCAGTACTGTCAGCTCCGTAGCCCAGCGCCTCGTAGGAAACGCCGAGGGCGTACTGACGATAGGCCTCTTCCT
>DATAHG010000179.1:0-1748 GCA_036263295.1 Thermoanaerobaculia bacterium
TGCCCGCGTCGGGGTAGTTCTCGAAGACGTAAAGCGTCTCGAACAGCGGCGAGCCGGACGGCACCTCGCTCCAGCGCTGGATCCGGGTCAGCGGGACGTGCTCGAAGTCCTGCCGCGCGACCTGGCGCTCCTGCAGGCGCCGCAGCCAGGGGACCAGCGGCTCGCCGCCGTCCACCCGCGCCCGCACCGGCAGGGTGTTGATGAACATGCCGACCATGGTCTCGACGCCGGGCAGGGCGGCCGGACGGCCGGAGACCACGCTGCCGAAGACCACGTCCGCCGTGTTGGCGTAGCGCCCGAGGAGGACGGCCCAGGCGCCCTGGGTGACGGTCTGGAGCGTCAGCCCGTGCCGCGCCGCCAGGGCTTGCAGCGCTGCCGTGACCTCGCGGGAGAGCTGGAGCCGATGCTCGCCGGAGCCGGCCGGCGCCGCGGACCCCGCGGCGGGCGCCGGGCCCAGGATGCCAGGCGAAGCGGCGGCGGTGAGCCCCGCCAGCTCGCGGCGCCAGAAGGGCTCGGCCTGCGCCGGATCCTGCTGCTGCAGCCAGACGATGTACTCGCCGAACGGCCGCACCGGCGGCAAGGTCCTCCCGTCGGGCTCGCGCCCCTCCCGCAGCGCGGTGTAGACCGCCACCAGCTCGCCCACCAGGAGCGGGATCGACCAGCCGTCCAGCAGCAGGTGGTGGAACGTCCAGACGAAGCGCAGCCCCTCTTCGGGGTCCCCGAGGCGGACCAGCGCGAAGCGCATCAGCGGCGCCTTGTTGAGCGCCAGAGGCGTGTGCCGCTCGGCGTTCCGCAGCTCCTCGAAGCGGCGCTCGCGCTCTGCGGCGGGCAGATCGCTCCAGTCCAGCTCCTGCCAGGGGAGGGTCACCTTCTTGCGGACGACCTGGAGGGGCTCTTCCAGCCCGTCCCACAGGAACGCCGTGCGCAGCACCGCGTGGCGCTGCACCAGCCGCTCCCAGGCCTCCCGGAAGAGCCGCGAGTCGAGGTCGGCCGGCAGGGTGCCGGTGACCTGGTTGACGTAGACCCCCGACTCGGGCTCCATCAGGCCATGGAACAACATGCCGCCTTGCAGCGGCGTGAGCGGATAGATGTCCTCGACGTTCTTCATGCTTCGCTGATCTCTGCGTCCTGCGACGGGTTCAATCGTCGGTATCGTCGGAATCGTCGGCGAGCAGGGCGGCGAGCTTGCCGAAGCTGCGGGCGTCGAGCCGGACCTTGGTGAAGTCCGAGGGCGTGAAGACCTCCTCGCTGTCCTGGCTGTGCCGGATCAGTTGGCGCAGCGCGTCGGCGTAGGACGCGGCCAGCCGGTCCACCGTCTCCCGGCGATGCGTCCGGGAGCCGAAGGTCAGGGTGACCTGGAGCCGGCCCTCGGTGACGATGCCGGTGACCTCCAGCGCATGGGTGCGGTGGGCCCGCCGGCTGCGGGCCGGACCGGTGCCTTCCGTCGAAGCCCGGAACAGCGGGCTCTCGCCGGAGCTTCCCTCGGATTGTCCCCCTGCTTGGCCGAGATAGTTGAACAGCACCTCGGCCGGCGGCGCCGCCGCCAGCGCGCGGGCCGCCTCGCCGCCGCGCAGATGGCGGAGCAAGCCGTAGCCGATGCCGCGCGCCGGCACGGCGCGCAGGCGCTCCTTGACGCTCACCAGAGCGTCCCCCGGGTCGGCGCCGCCCGCCTCCAGGACGACCGGATACATGGTGGTGAACCAGCCCACGGTGCGCGAGGTGTCGACGCCGTCGAGGTCATCGAACAG
>DATAHG010000180.1:0-1944 GCA_036263295.1 Thermoanaerobaculia bacterium
CGACTCGTTGTACCAGCTCGCCTCGTCGATGGCGTCCGGGCAGTAGATCTTGATCCGCCCCGCCTCGACGAGAGGCCGGGCCGCCCCGATCAGCCCGAAGTCCTTGTTCTGGTAATAACGACCCCGGGACGTCGGGAAGGCAATGACAGGGTAGCCGGAGTGCCCGAAGACGAGCATCTCGAAATCCCGGCTCAGATTAGGTGTGTACCACCGAACGTAGTCTTCTTTCATGCTCAGAGGGTAGGCAGGTGCCAAAATCGGCGCCCTACAGTAGCACAAGGCGGGCCAGACTGAGATTCGGGTCTCGGGAGGGTAGCGCCAACTTCCCTCTTGCAAAATAGAACGATCGTTCGTACCATGGATCCATGGGCAAGGGATCCGACACCCGCGACCGCATCCTCGAGCAAGCCGTCCGCCTGGCCAGCCGGGACGGCCTCGAAGGGCTGACGATCGGGACCCTCTCCTCCGAGCTGGGGCTCTCCAAGAGCGGCCTGTTCGCCCACTTCGGATCCAAGGACGAGCTGCAGATCCAGGTGCTCCAGGCCATGGTCTCCCGCTTTGAAGAGACCGTGATCCGCCCCGCCCTGGCGGCACCGCGCGGCGAGCCGCGCCTGCGCGCTCTCTTCGAGAAATGGATCGAATGGGCGGACGACCCCGGCATGCCAGGGGGCTGCCCCCTGATGACCGCCTCCATCGAGTTCGACGACCGGCCCGGACCGCAGCGCGAGCTCCTCGCCGTAGCCCAGCAGGGGAGCTTCGAATTCATGACCAAGGCGGTCCGGCTCGCCATCGAAGCCGGACACTTCCGGGCCGATCTCGACCCAGCCCAGATCGCCTTCGAGTTCGACTCCCTGATCCACGGCTACAACTACGCGTCGCGCCTGCTGCGCGACCCCAAGGCCGGCGAGCGGGTCCGCACCGCGTTCGAGCGGCTCATCGCCTCCTCCCGGGCCTAGACGGCGCAGCCATGCCTCAATCCACCCCGCTGGCCGTCTCAGAGCCCAAAAATCGAACGATCGTTCGTGCTCTTACCGCTGTTTCCATTCCGTATTCAGGAGGATCCACCATGGCGCACGCAGTTCTCCCCGGCGCTCCGCTTCTCGAAGGCAGCCCCGTCCGCGTAGACGCAGACCTCCGCATCCCGGCCACCGACGGCTTCCGCCTCGCCGCGACCCTGCACGAGCCGGCGACTGGCCAGGAGAACGGCGCCGCCGTCCTCCTCAACTCGGCCAGCGCGGTCCCGCGGGGGTACTACGACGCTTTCGCTCGCTTCCTGGCGGAGCGGGGCTTCACCGTCCTGACCTACGACTACCGCGGGATCGGCGACTCGCGCCCGAAGAGCCTCGCCGGGTTCCGGGCCGAGCTGCGGGAGTGGGGAGAGAAGGACCAGGCCGGCGCCCTCGACTGGATCACCAGTCACCTCCGGCCGCGGCGAATCCTTGCCGTCGGGCACAGCATCGGCGGCCAGATGATCGGCCTGGCCCCGAACCGGTCCAAGATCTCGGCTCTCCTTTCGATCGCCGCCGGGAACGGCTACTGGAAGCTCTGGCCCAGCCCCCGCCGCTACCGCATGGCGCTCAACTGGTTCGTGCTGGTGCCCCTGATGAGCCGTGCCTTCCGTTATCTGCCCGGCTGGGCGGGGACCGTCGAAGACCTCCCCGGCGGCGTGGCCCGCGAGTGGGCCGCCTGGTGCCGCCGCCCCGGTTTCCTCTTCGACGGCGCCGAAGAGCGCCGGACTGGATACGATAGCTTCCGCCAGCCACTCCTCGCCTACAGCTTCGCGGACGACACCTACGCCCCGCGGCCCGCGGTAGAAAGCCTCCTCACCTTCTACCCCAACGCCGAGCAGACCCACCGCCACGTGGCCCTGCGCGAAGCCGGCGCCGAATCGATCGGCCACTTCGGATTCTTCCGTCCGCGCTTCCGCGACTCCCTCTGGCGCGA
>DATAHG010000181.1:0-9417 GCA_036263295.1 Thermoanaerobaculia bacterium
GCCGCCGCGCCGGGGATGCGCAGCTTCTGGCCCGGGTAGATCTCGTCGGCGTCCTTCAGCATCGGGCGGTTGGCCTCGAAGATCTGATTGTACTTGTTGGCGTCGTGGTAGAACTCCTTGGCGATCTTCGAGAGGGTGTCCCCCTTCTTCACTTCGTAGTAGACCGCCTCGGGCTGCGGATTGTTGACCTTGAGCTGGTCGTCCACGCTGCCCGTCCCCTCGGTGTTGCCGACCAGGAGGACGATCTTCTCGCGGTGCTCCTGGCTGTCCACGGTGCCGGTCAGGGTGACCTTGTCGCCGTCCACCCGGACGCCGAGCTCGTTCACCTGGAAGCCCATGTCGTTGATCAGCTTGACCAGCGCCGCGGCCCGGCGGCGCTCGTTCAGCTCCTGGACCTGCTGCGGGGTCGGCCCCTGGGCCTGAGCCGGGGCGTGCGGCTGCTGCCCCTTCTTGTCGTCGTCATCCCCGATTCCCAGCTTGCGTCCCACACTCTTGGCGAAATCGATCAGCCCCATCGCTATCCTCCTCTTGCTGGTGAATGATTGGCCAGAACGAGCCACAGACGCTTCCGGGCCCGAATTCCAGATTCTACTTGCAAATGCATCTGCAAACCGGCTGCCCGGATGAACGGGGCCGATACGGAAACCGTCAGACGGGGGCGCGAGTGGATTGAATGGCCGCGGCCATCCGCTCCACCACCTCATCGACCGAGAGATCCGAGGCGTCGATGAGCTGGTGGCTGGCGTCGCGCACCAGGGGCGAGTCGGCGCGGGAGCTGTCGCGCCGGTCGCGGCCGCGGATCTCCTCCATCACCTGCTCCAGGGTGACATCGCGCCCGGCCGCGACCAGCTCGTCGTGACGGCGGCGGAAGCGCACGTCGGGCTGGGCGTCGAGGTAGAACTTGAACGGCGTCTCGGGGAAGACCCGGGTGCCGATGTCGCGCCCCTCCAGCACGCCGCCGAAGTGGCGGGCCGCCTCGCGCTGGAGCGCCACCATGCGGCGGCGCACCTCGGGATGCGCCGAGATGGCGGAGGTCGCCTCCCCCACTTCGGGGGTGCGGATCCGCGACTCCACCGGCTCGCCGTCGAGGAGCACCTCGAAGCTGCCGTCGTCGAGCCGGCCGAGGCTCACCTGGCAGGTGGCGGCGACTGCCTCGACCGCCTCGCGGTCGTTCGGGTCCACCCCGTTCTCCAGGACCTTGAGCCCGATCGCCCGGTACATGGCGCCGGTATCCAGGAACGGCACGCCGAGCAGGCGGGCGAGCCGCCGCGCGGCGGTGCTCTTGCCGACCCCGGAAGGGCCGTCGATCGCCACGATGAGAGGGCTGCCAGGAGCGTGCGAGCCGTCCATGGCGCCTCAGGTCCGCCCGCGCCGCGGGGAGCCGGACCGCTTCGCCGCGCCGGAGGAGCCCCCCCGTCCTGACGGCCGGTCCGTGCCCGAACGGCCGGAGGTGGACCGCCCCGTCCCGGGGCGGCTCGCCGGCCGCTTCGTCGGGGCCGCCGGCTTCTTGCTGGCCGCAGGTACTCTCTTGCCGGCCGCGGGCGCTCTCTTGCCGGCCGCGGGCGCTCTCTTGCCGGCCGCGGGCGCTTTCTTGCCGGCCGTCGCCGCCTTCCGGGGCCGCTCTTCCGCGGTTCCCTTCGCGGCCGTTGTCGCGCCAAGCACCTTCTTCGCGGCCTTCGGCTTCTTCGGCGGCCGGGCCGCCCGGTTCAGGCGCTCCACCTCGCGCTCGGAGAGCTCGCGCAGCGCCCCCACCGGCAGGTTGGGGTCGCGCACCGGGCCGATCGCCACCCGCCGCAGCTTCTGGACCGGGTGGCCGATGTGAAAGAACATCTCGCGGATCTGCCGCGTCCGCCCTTCGGACAGCTCGACGACCCACCAGGTGGCGTTGTCCTCCTTCTTCTCCTCGGCCGCGACGCCTTTCTTCCGGCGCGCGCGGCGGACCGGCGGAGGGGCATCGCGCTCCTCGATCCGGCAGGGGGCGGTGCGCTTGCCTTCGAGCACCACGCCCGAACGCAGGCGGTCGAGCAGCTCCTGCGGAGGGCGCCCCTTGACCTTGACCTCATAGGCCTTCCGGCACCCGTAGCGCGGATGGGAGACCCGCTGCGCGAAGTCGCCGTCGTCGGTCAGCAGCAGGAGCCCTTCGGTGGCGAAATCCAGGCGGCCGACCGGCACCACGGCCTTGCGCAGGTGAGGGGGCACGAAGTCGAGCACCGTCGGCCTCCCCTCGGGGTCGGCGAGAGTCGAGACCACCCCCTTGGGCTTGTTCAGCAACAGATAGAGGTGCGGATGGCCCGGATGGACCCGCTTGCCGTCCACCTTGATGGCGTCGCGCTCGGGATCGGCCTTGTCGCCGATCTCGGCCATCTTGCCGTTGATGGTGACCAGCCCCTCGCGGATCATCTCCTCGGCCTTGCGGCGCGAAGCCATTCCCGCCCGGGCCAGGATCTTCTGCAGCCGCTCCTCGCTCATGATGCCTCCTCCGTTTCCGCGTCGTCCTCGTCCTCCTGACGCTCCTCCAACTCGGCGACCTCGCGCAAGAAGCGTTCCTCCGGGTCCACGGCCGGCACGGTGCCCGGCTCGGCGGAATCGGCGGGCTCGGCGCTCTCGGAAGCCACTCCTTCCTCCCCGTCCATGCCCTCCGGCCCGGAGCCCAGGGCGTCGAGCGCCATCTGGCTCGGCGCGGCGCCGCCGCCGTCCTCCACCATCCCCCCGAAGGTCTCCTCGAACTCTTCGAGCGGCGGCAGGTCCTTGAGGCTGTTGAGGCCGAAATGGACCAGGAACTCCCGCGTCGTGCCGTAGAGGAAAGGCTTGCCCACGACCTCCTTGCGGCCGGTGATCCGCACCATCCGGCGCTCCAGGAGGGTCTTGATGACGCCCGACGGGCTCACGCTGCGCAGCTCCTGGATCTCCGGGCCGGTGATCGGCTGGCGGTAGGCGATGATCGCCAGGGTCTCCAGCGCCGCCATGGACAGCTTGCTGCTGCCCGCCACGTCGAAGAAGCGGCGCAGCCAGCTCACCATCTCGGGCCGGGTCACCAGACGGATGCCGCCGGCCACCTCCTCGACCATCACCCCCCGCATGACGCCTTCGCCATAGCGGGCGAGCACGGCTTCGAGGGCCTCCTTCGCCTGCTCGCGCTCCTCCTCGTCGAACAGGTCGACCAGCCGGGTCCGCGGCACCGGCTCGGAGGAGACGAAGAGGATCGCCTCGATCACCGCCTCCATGTCATTCTGATCGGTCATCGGGGCTTCCTCATAGGCCGATCGCCTCCCGGTCGTGCTCCGCCAGCTCCCGCGTGGTGCGGTAGAGCAGCACGTCCCCCGCCTCGGTCTGGTGGACCCGCACCAGGTTGAGGCGCGCCAGCTCGAGGACCGCCAGGAATGTGGCGATCGCCTCGGCCCGGCACGAAAGGCCGCGCAGATCGTCGATCAGGTCGAACGGCCGGCCGGCGTCGAGGTGCTCCAGCAGGCGGTCGAACTGGCCGCGCACCGAATACTCCTCGCCGGTGAGCTGGAGCGGCGGCGGATGCTCCTTGTCGTAACGGATCAGGGCCGTGCGCAACGCTCCGAGGAGGTCGAACAGCGACACCTCGCCGAGATCGATGACCGCGTCGTCCTCGACCGGGGCCTCCGGCATCGGCTGCGGCTTGCGGGTGAAGATCCCCAGGCGCAGGCGGTCCACTTCGGCGAAGGACTGCGCCACCTCCTTGAGGCGGCGGTACTCCAGCAGCCGCTCGACCAGATCCTGGCGCGGATCCTCCTCGGGCTCCCCTTCCTGGCGCGGCGGGCGCGGCAGCAGCAGCTTCGACTTGAGGTGGATCAGCAGCGCCGCCTCGTAGATGTACTCCCCCGCGATGTCGAGGTTCAAGTACTCCATCAGCTCCATGTAGGCATGGAACTGGTCGCAGATGATCGCCACCGGGATGTCGGTGATCTCCACCTTGTTGATCTTGATCAGGTGGAGCAGGAGGTCGAGCGGCCCTTCGAACACCGGGAGCTGGACCCGCCACGACTCCGGCAGGAGGCTGGAGCCGCCGGAGCCGCCGCGCACCGGCATGTTGCGGAGGACCCCGCCCCCGTGCGGCTCGGCCGCCGCCCCGCTCTCCGGTCCGGGCGGCGCCTCTTCCGCGCTCTCAGGGGTCTCGGCGGTCTCCGCGGCCTCGGGAGCCTCCTCCCAGATCTCCTCTTCGCTCACACTCCGGCTTTCCGCACCAGGCGCTTGTAGTCCAGCTTCATGGCCGCGCGCACCTGCTCCATGGTCTCGCCCGCCAGCTCGCGGGCGCGCCGCGAGCCGTCGAGCAGGATGTCGTAGACCGTGTCGCGGTCGAGCGCCTCGCGGCGCTGGCGGACCGGCTCCAGGAAGTCGGTGATGATCTGGGCCAGCAGCTTCTTGTCGTCCACGCAGCCGATCGTAGCGGCGCGGCACTCGTGGGCGATCCGCTCCTGCACGTCGGCCGGCGACATCAGCTTGTGGAAGTCATACAGATTGCAGACCTCCGGCCGGCCCGGGTCGCTGCGCTTCTGGCGCTGCGGGTCGGTGAACATCTGCATGCATTTCTGACGGATCACCTCGGGCGTGTCCGACAGATTGATCGCGTTGCCGTAGGACTTCGACATCTTGCGGCCATCGATCCCCGGCACCTTGGGGGTCGGCGTGAAGAGCGCCCGGGGCTCCGGGAAGACCTCGGTGCCGTAGAGGAAGTGGAAACGGCGCACCACCTCGCGGGCCATCTCGATATGGCTCGACTGGTCCTCGCCCACCGGCACGTAATGGGCGCGGTAGATGATGATGTCCACCGTCTGGAGCACCGGATAACCCAGGAATCCGTAGGTGTGCAGGTCCTTGTTCTCGATCTGCTGGATCTGCTCCTTGTAGGTCGGGACGCGCTCCAGCCAGCCGAGCGGAGTGATCATCGAGAGCAGGAGCTGAAGCTCGGCGTGCTCGGGCACCATCGACTGGACGAAGATGACCGAGCGCTGCGGATCGAGGCCGGCGGCGATCCAGTCGGTCACCATGTCCAGCGTGTTGTCCGCCACCTGGGACGGGTCGGCGTAATCGCTGGTCAGGGCATGCCAGTCGGCCGCCATATAAAGGCAGCGGTACTGGTCCTGGAGCCCCACCCAGTTCTTGAGCGCCCCGAAATAGTTTCCCAGATGGATCTTGCCCGTCGAGCGCATGCCCGACAGCACGACTTGCGGTTCCGTCACGGTCACTCCTCAGGATGGAAAAAGGGCCGCATTCAAGATGATGGCCAGAATCATATAAAGCGGCGCCAGCAGGATCGGCACCACGCCGAGAACCGCCAGACCGACGCCGATGATAAATCCGTAAGGGCGGAGCGCCGCAAGCTTCGCCCCCCAATCGGACGGCAGAAGCTGGAGCGCGATCTGCCCGCCGTCGAGCGGCGGCAGCGGGATCAGGTTGAACACCGCGATAAACGCGTTGATCAACGCCGCCTGCACCAGCGTGAACATGAGCGGAAAACCCGCCAGATGGCCGGCCGCGCCGGGCTGGCGCAGCAGGGTCAGGTAGGCCGCCTGCCGCGCCTCCGGGCCGAGCACCGCCACCCCGACCGCGACGCCCACCACCGCGACCGACGAGAGCAGCAGGTTGGCGACCGGGCCGGCCGCGGCCACCCGGATGTCGTCCCACCCCGGACGCCGGAAGCTCGCCGGCATCACCGGCGCCGGCCGTCCCCAGCCGAACGGAATCATCGTGAAGGCGATCTGCAACGCCGGCAGCAGCACCGAGCCGAACGGCTCCAGGTGCGGCAGCGGGTTGAGCGTCACCCGGCCGGCCGTGCGGCCGGTCGGGTCGCCGCACAGGTCGGCCATCCAGGCATGCGCCGACTCGTGGACGGCGATCGCCAGCAGGACCAGGAGGAACTGCACGGCGGCGGTGAAAACGGCGTTCGAATCCATCAGGGCAGTCCGTTCCGGGTCGAGCCTTCGGGCTCGAGTCTTGGCGGCGCCGGCAGGGGGGCGCGCAGGCCGTTCAGCACCCCTTTGGCCTTCGAGACCACCGACCGGGTGTTGCCGCGCGCCAGCTCGCGCAGCCACGCCGCCGGCAGGGTGATCAGGTTGGCCGCCAGGAACCCGGCCAGGCCGAGGGGACCGCCATGCCGGCGCACGTACAGGGCATTGCTGCGGCCGGTGTGAAAGGTTTTGAGCGGCGTATAGCTGCCGGCGGTCGAGGCCGCCACCTTGTGCCAGATGCGGCTCTCCGGCACATAGCGCAGCCGGTAGCCGGCGTCGAGCGCCCGGCGGCACCAGTCGGCGTCCTCGACGTTGATGAAGTAGGCCGGGTCGGGCAGGCCGACCCGCTCCAGGGCGTCGCGCGCGATCAGCAGGCAGCAGGTGGTGAGATAGGTCACCTCGGCCGGCCGGTCCCAGCGCGGGCCGTCCGGCTCGCCGCGGCCGAGCTCGACCGTCACCGTCTCGCGGATGCGCAGCCGCCCGCCCGCCGCCCACAGCCGGTCGGGCGGGTTGAAGTAGAAGATCTTGGGACCGGCCGCGGCCACCGCCGGGTCGGCGCAGGCCGCGAGCAGCGGCGCCAGGAAGCCGGGGTCCACCTCGACGTCGGTGTTGAGCAGGAGCACGAAGCCGACCTCGGGGTCCCGCAGGGCGTGGCGGATCCCTGCCACGTTGCCGGCCGCGAAGCCGTCGTTCCTGCCGGTCTCGATCAGCTCCAGCCGCCCCGGCTCGAACGAGCGCTCGGCGCGCAGGCGCGCCACGGAGTCGTCGGTCGAGCCGTTGTCCACCACGATCACGCGCAGGCGGTCGCTCCCCTCGACCGCGTCGAGCGAGGCCAGGGTGGCGAGCGTGTCCCGCGCGCCGTTCCAGTTGATGAGGACGGCGGCGGTCCGGGCGGCGGGGTCGCGGCGGATCTCAGCCGGCATGCGGGATCGGTTCGAGCGTGGGAGAGGTCAGGCGGCCGTCGAGGTCGGACAGGAGCCTCTCGTTCTCGCCCAGCACCCGGTTCTCGGTCCACAGGGCGAGCCCCTGGACCAGCACCGTGGCATAGAAGAGGACGTGATGGATCCAGGCCCGCACCAGGTTGGGGATGACCCCGGCGCCGAGCAGGAAGGTGGCGAAGCCGAGCACCGTGGCGCCCACCGCGAGCGGGATGGCGCGCCGCCGCAGGCCCTGGCTGGCGGCGTCGAAGAAAGCGTCGGCTCCCTGGTCGCGCACCGCCTCGCGCACCGCGCCGCCGGTCGCGACCAGATAGATCAGGATCCAGGAGTGCGAGAACAGCATCATCAGGATGCTGGCGATCCCGATCAGGAGATGGGTGGGCACACCGGGGTCGGTCGGCCCCCCGGCGAGGCGATAGCCGAGGACCGCCGTGGCGAGAAACGCCAGGGTCGCCAGGGCACCGATGATCAGCAGCACACGCCCCCTCATGGGATCTCTCCTCTCGCGTCGATCAACTTTCGGGGAGCCGCGGCTCCACCGCTTCGAGCCAGCGCGCCGCGGCCGTCGCCGGCCGGAAGCGCTCGTCCACCCGGCGTCGGCCCGCCGCGCCGCGCCGCTGCGCCTCGGCGGGGTCGTCCAGCGCCGCGCCGAGCGCCGCCGCCAGCGCCGCCGGATCTTCCGGCCGCACCAGCCAGCCGGTCACGCCGTCCACCACCACCTCGGGGATGCCGCTCACGCAGCTCGCCACCACCGGCACCCCCTTCTCCATCGCCTCCAGCACCACGAGCGGCATCCCCTCGTAGATCGAGGGCACGACCAGCGCCGCGGCGCCGTCCAGCAGCTCCCGCACCCGCGCCGCGTCGCAACGCCCGAGGAAATCGGCATCCCCCTCCACCCCCAGCTCCCGGGCCGATCGCTCCAGCGCCGCGCGATGCTCGCCGTCCCCGGCGATCAGCAGGCGCACACCCGGCCGGGCCCGCCGCAGCTCCCGCAGGGCGGCGAGCAGGATCTCCACCCCCTTGCGGATCCGCAGGCGCCCGACGAACAGCAGGTAGCCGGGAGACGGGCGGCTCTCCTCAGGCCCCGGCTCCGGCGCCTCGACGGGCAACCCCCCGGTGACGTTGGGGACGACCTCGACCTGCTCGACCCGGTAGTCGCGCCGCACCTCCTCGGCCGTGGCCGCGCTCGGCGCCAGCACCAGGTCGGCGGCGCGCGCCGTGACCAGCCCGAGCAGGATCTGGAGGGGCGCCTTGGCCCACCGGAACCGCCGTTCCACCGCCCCCGGCTCGCCGAGGATCCGGCCGGCGGCGGCCAGCGGCCGCACCGCGCGCAGCTCCTCGACATAGCTCACCTGGAGAAGCGCCACCCGCAACGGCCGGGGCCGGCCGAGCGGCGCGAGGGCGGCGGCCAGCAGGACGGCGAGCCCGCCGTCCGACTCGTGGACCTGCACGACGTGCGGGCGCAGACGCCGGAGCGCCCGCGCCACCGCGGGCACCGCGAACAGGGGGAAGAGCGCCTTGGGCCCGCCGACCTGTCCCGGTCCGCGACCCAGCACCTCGACCTCCCATCCGGCTTCCCGCAGGCCAGAGGCCAACTGTAACACCTGTTCCCCGACGCCGGAAATG
Organism: Thermoanaerobaculia bacterium; assembly: GCA_036263295.1. Taxonomy (GTDB): domain Bacteria; phylum Acidobacteriota; class Thermoanaerobaculia; order Multivoradales; family UBA5704; genus DATAHG01. Next base: position 8,540 of record DATAHG010000181.1, read on the forward strand.
TCCCGCGGCGGCAGGGTATTGGCGACCAGGAGGAGGCGGCGGGGGGGCGTCGAGGTCATGGGAGGCCTCCAACGCGGCTGGGAGCGCCGGCGTCCCGCCGGCAATTTATTTCAAATGCCGGCAAGATGCCGGCGCTCCAAGCCGCGGCATGCCCTCCGAGGCACTGCTGTCTCGTCCCTACCCTTCCCATCCCACCACCCTCCCTCCGGCCAGGGCGGCCTCCCGCAGTCCCGCCAGCGCCGGCCCGTCGAGCCGGCCGAGCAGCTCCCGCGCGTCGTCCCGCGCCTGGACCAGCCAGTCGCGGTGCTCGGCCAGATCGGCGACGCGCAGCTCCGGCAGGCCGGCCTGCCGCGTCCCCAGGAGATCGCCCGGGCCGCGGATCGCGAGGTCCGCCTCGGCCAGCACGAAGCCGTCCGTAGTCGATCCGAACGCCTCCAGCCGCTGCCGGGCCTCCTCCGTCAGCTTGCCGTGCAGGGCCACGCAGACCGATGGCCGGCTCCCCCGCCCCACCCGGCCGCGGAGCTGGTGGAGTTGGGCCAATCCGAAACGCTCGGCGCTCTCGATCACCATCCAGGTCGCCTCCGGCACGTCCAGCCCGACCTCGATCACCGTGGTCGCCACCAGGGCCCGCAGCTCCCCGGCCGCGAAGGCCCGCAGGGTCCGCTCCCGCTCAGGAGCCGGCATGCGGCCATGGACCGTGCCCACGGGAAAGCCCGCCAGAACCTCCCGGACCCTCGCCTCCACCTCGGCCAGCGAAGCCACGTCGAGCTTGCCGCTCTCCTCGATCAGCGGCGCCACCACGTAGGCCAGCTCCCCGGCCTCCATCGCCGCCCGCAGGCGACGGTAGACCTCACCCCGCCGGCGCGCCGGCACCACCT
>DATAHG010000182.1:0-2138 GCA_036263295.1 Thermoanaerobaculia bacterium
TTCTTGAGCTCCTTGGCGATCCGGGAAGTGATCTGCTTCTGGAGGCGGCGGCGGTCTTCAGGGCCGGCGAGCTTGCTGGCATCGACCCAGCCTCCCGCCATGCGGCCGTGGCCGCCGCCCATGCCGCGGCGGCCGACCAGGCGGTGCATGAGGGCTCCGGCGTCGGCGCGCTGGTTGGTGGTGCGGATCGAAAGATAGAGGCGCTGATTGAAGAAGCCGGTGCAGAGCGACCAGGTCTTGCCCTCCATGCGCAGCAGGAGGTCGGCGATCTCGGGCACGATGTCGGGCTGATCGATCATCCCGAGGTGACTGATCACCAGGGAATCCACCGTCTCCATCTTTTCCAGGGCCTCGTGCAGGAGGCCGAAATAGCTCACCGGCAGCCGCGGGCTCTGGATCCGGGCGAGGAGGCGGTGGTTGGCGAGCGGGAAGAAGTGGTCGTAGATCGCCTTGTCCGGGCCGGTGTACTCGCGGGCGAAGTCCTGGGTCTCGGTGCGGATGGCGTAGATCAGCGCGGTGGCCAGGGCGTGGGTGGAGTGAAGGCCCGAGGCCAGGAGGTACTCGGCGAGGATCGTGGCGGTCGCGCCGTATTTGGGCCGGATGTCGTAGAACGGGCCGGACTCGGTGTTCTTGCGCACCGGGTGGTGGTCGATCACGATGTCGGGCACGACGCGCGACGGGAGCTGGTTGTTGCCGCTGCGGTGCTGGGTGTCCACCAGGGCGAAGTGCTGGTATTTCTTGAGGTTCAGGTGGCGGATGTGGCTGAAGGGTAGATGGAGGCTGCGCACCATCTCCTGGTTTTCGGCGCGGCCAATGATGCCGCCGTAGGCCACCGTCACCTTCTGCTTGAGCACCGAGCGCAAGACCCGGGCGAGGATCTGGGCCGAGGCGAGGGCGTCGGGGTCCGGGTTGTCGTGCGTGAGCACGAGCCAGCGCCCCTTGCCTTCGCGGCGGACCATGTCCTTCAAGGCCGCGAAGCAGTCCCGGGTCTTGTCGGTGATCATCCTGGGAGGGGATTCTACCCTCCCGGACCCCCCGTGCTACCATCCCCCTCCGGGTCCGGGCCGCCGGCCACCCCTTCTAGAAAGAACCCATGATCCAAGAGATCTTCCACATCGGGTCGTTCTCTGTCAGCCCATTCGGGCTGATGCTGGTTTTCGCCTTTGTGGCCAGCTACTTCCAGCTCCTCTGGGGGCTCAAGCGGCGCGGCGTCGGCAATGACGAGGATGCGAGCGCCCTGGTCTTCGCGGCCGGGGTCGGCGGGATCGTCGGCTCGAAGGTCTATTACGCCCTGCTGAACGGCGACTGGCACCTCCTGCTCGACCGCTCCGGGCTGGTCTGGTACGGCGGTTTCATCCTCGGCGCCCTCGGCGTGATCTATGTGATGCGCAGCCGCCGCCTGCCGGTCTGGCCGGTGGCCGACATCGCCGCCCTGGCGCTCGCGGTCGGCTATGCCGTCGGCCGCGTCGGCTGCTTCCTGGTCGGCGACGACTACGGCCGGCCGACCGACCTCCCCTGGGGAGTGGCGTTCCCGGTGGGAGTTCCCCGCACCACGGCGGGCGAGCTGCGCTCGGTGTTCGGGCTGGATATCAATTCGTCGATCGCGGACGACACCCTGATGAGGGTCCATCCGACCCAGCTCTATGAGACCTTCTCTTGCCTGCTGATCTGGGCATTCGGGCTCTGGCTGCTGCGGCGGCGTCCGAAGGACGGCACCGTGGCGCTGACGGTGCTCGCGCTGCTGGCCGTCGAGCGCTTCCTGGTCGAATTCTTCCGCGCCAAGGACGACCGCTTTTTCGCGGGCTTCACCCTGGCGCAGGTCATCAGCGTGTCCGTGCTCCTGATCGTGGCCGCCGTCGCCTGGTACCGCCGGCGGACGCTGGAGCTGCGCACGGCCTGAATGGAGCCTTTGCCCCCGTGCCACGGCCGACTCCGCCCCGCCTCCTGACCATCGCCGGCTCGGACTCCGGCGGCGGGGCCGGGATCCAGGCCGACCTCAAGACTTTCGCCGCCCACGGCACCTACGGCATGAGCGCCATTACCGCGCTCACCGCCCAGAACACCCTCGCGGTCACCGGCGTCCACGAGGCGCCGCCCGAGATCGTGGTGGCTCAGATCGACGCGGTCTTCGAGGACAT
>DATAHG010000183.1:0-3779 GCA_036263295.1 Thermoanaerobaculia bacterium
AGAGATCGTCGAAAAAATCGGCACAGAAGAGTTCCGGCTCCTCGCCGGCCGGATCCTCTCCCGGATCGGCGAGCCGCGCAGCCGGCCTCCCCGGGATGACCCGCACGCCGAGCCGACCTTGATCGGGGAGGCCGACTCCGATCTGCTGCGCGGCTTGGTGTGGATGGCCGGCCGCGTGGCGGACCGCGAGTTGGCCGCCGCGCTCGGCCAGACTGCCGAGACCTGTTTCAAAAAGGTCGAAGGCATCGGGCCCCGCAGCCTCAAAATCGGCAACGCCTGCCTGCAAGCCCTCGCCCAGGCCCAGGAGCCCTCCGCGGTCGCCCGGATCAGCCGGCTCAAGGCCCGCGCCCGCCATGCCTCTGTGCGCGACCGGATCGATCAGACGCTCGGCGAGTTGGCACGGCGTCAGGGGGTCACCGTCGACGAGATCGAAGAAAGAGGTGTGCCGGATTTCGGACTGCAGGAAGTGGGCATCCGCCGCCTGACGCTGGGTGGCTTCACCGTGGAAATCCTGGCGAACGGCCCCGGCGATGTCGCGCTGCGCTGGCTGCGCGCCGACGGCTCGGTCCAGAAGTCCGTGCCCGCGGCGGTCAAGGCGGAGCATGCGGACGAGCTCAAGTCCATCCAGCGGGCAGTCAAAGAGATTGCCAGCCTCCTCGCCGGCCAGCGCGGCCGGATCGAGCGTCTTTTCCTGATCTCCCGAGATTGGGACCTCTCCACCTGGCGCGAGCGCTATCTCGATCACCCGCTGGTCGGAATTCTCGCCCGGCGGCTGATCTGGCGGTTCCGCCGGGAGGGGACGGACCGGCTCGGTCTCTGGCGCGACGGCGAGATCGTAGACTCCGCCGGGGCTCCGCTCACGGGCCTTGACGACACCGCCCGTGTCTCCCTGTGGCACCCCCTCGAATCGCCGCCAGAGACCGTGCGGGTCTGGCGGACTTCGCTCGAGCAGAATCAAATCACCCAGCCTTTCAAGCAGGCGCACCGGGAGACCTATATCCTGACCGACGCCGAGCTCCAGACCGCGACCTATTCCAATCGTTTTGCCGCTCATATTCTCAAGCAGCATCAGTTCGCCGCGCTATGCCGGCAGCGCGGTTGGCAGTACCGCTTGCAAGGCGCCTGGGATTCCGACGACACCCCCTTTCGTCTCGTGCCGGAGCACGACTTGCGGGTGGAATTCTGGGTTGATCCGCCAGAGGATTACGACGACGACCTGTCCGAGAACAACATCTTTCTGAACATCTCGACCGATCAGGTCCGCTTCTGCGATCTGGCCGGCGTGCCCAGGCCGCTCGATCAGGTCTCGCCACTGCTGTTTTCCGAGCTGATGCGGGATATCGACCTCTTCGTCGGAGTCACGAGCATCGGCAACGACCCGAATTGGGTGGACGGCGACCGCATGGGCGCCGGCTATTGGCAGCAATACTCCTTTGGCGACCTGAGCGCCTCGGCGCAGATCCGCCGCGACGTGCTGGAGCGACTGGTGCCGCGCCTCAAGATCGCCGGCCGCTGCACTCTGACCGATCGCTTTCTGGTCGTGCGCGGCGACCTCCGCACGTACAGGATCCACCTCGGGAGCGGCAACATCCTGATGGAGCCGAACGATCAATACCTCTGCATCGTCCGGGACTCACAACCCTCGCGGAACGCCGAGACGATGGTCCTCCCCTTCGAAGGCGACACCACTCTCAGCCTGATCCTGAGCAAGGCGTTTCTGCTGGCCGACGATGCGCGAATTACGGACACGACCATCCTGCGCCAGATCCGGCAGGGAGAGACACGATGAGCCGTTTCCTGGATATTCTTCGTCGTCTGCGCGGCAAGACAGCCGCTCCCAAGGCGGAGGCCGCCGCCCACTCCCGCCAGGCAACCCCGGAGTCCCCCTCCTTCCGGTTGATCGACGACATCCACCGGGAGGCCATCGACACGCTTCCTTCTCACGGCTATCTGAACCAGGTCGCCGTCCACGATTATCCCGCCTGGCAGCAGATCGTCCAGCTCGACCGGACGGCGCAGGCGGACCTCGCGGTCGAGACCCTGCGCCGCCTCTCCCGGACCACCATGTCCGGATATGTGTTCTCCACCGATTTCAATCACCGGCAGATTCTCAAGGCCCTGCTCTCCGCCCTTCTGCGGCGGACACTGCCGTTCGACCGCGAGCGGATTCTCGCCCTGGCCGAGTCCGCCGGGCGCTTCCGCAACCACAACATCTGGCAACTGCCCGCCGCCGCCGTGCTCGGCACGTTTGAAGAATTCCTGGGCGGAGAACGGCCTGACGCCGCCCTGCTCGCCGCGCTCCGGCCGTTCGTCGAAGGCCTCCGCGCCCTGCCCGACGTCGCCGAAAAGCGGCGGCTCCTCCAGAGGATGGAAAACCTGCTGCAAGGCACGAGAGAACGCGTCGAGAAATCCCTGCCCGATGGCGGCGAGGCCTGGGCCGACGCCCTGCTCGCCGAAGTCCAGGTCTTGCCGGCGGACGCGGCCCAGCTCTGGCGCGAGCTGTTTGTCCACCTGCGGACCGCCACGGCCGCGAAGCCCGGCGAAAAATGGCTGCGCAAGGCCGAGGAGATCGTGGACCGGATCGGCCAGGACAGCTTTTCCCGCATCGCCGCCCTGACCCTCTCCCGGATCGGCAAGACCGGGCGGATGGTGCGCAATCGCGCCAAGGGGGTGGAGGACCCGACGCTGATCGAAGAGGATCACGCCGACCTCCTGCGCGGTCTGGTGTGGGCGGCCGGAAGGCGGGCCGACGCGCGGCTGATCCCCGCGCTCGGCGATGCCGCCGAAGCCTGCTTCAAAAAGATCACCAACTTCGGGCCGCGCAGTGCCAAGGTCGGCAACGCCTGCCTCTACGCGCTCTCCCACTGCGCCGATCCCGCCGCGGTGGCCCAGTTGAGCCGCCTCAAAAGCCGGATCCGCAACGCCTCGGCCCTCAAGCAGTTGGAGACCGCGCTCGCCGAGGCCGCCCGGCGTCAGGGGGTCACCCCCGCGGATCTCGAAGAGATGGTGGTGCCCGACTGCGGCATGGAGGCGGTTGGGATCCGGCGGCAGAAACTGGACGATCACACCGCCGAGATCGTCGTGACCGGTCCGGGCGGCGCCGAGCTGCGCTGGTTGCGGCCGGATGGCGCGCCGCAGAAATCCGTGCCCGCCGCGGTGCGCGCCGCGCACGGCGACGAGGTCAAGGCGCTCAGCCGTTCGATCAAGGAGATCGAAGGGCTGCTCGCCGGCCAGCGCGACCGCCTCGAGCGTCTTTATCTCACCACCCGCGATTGGGACCTCCCCACTTGGCGCGAGCGCTATCTCGATCACCCGCTCGTCGGCGTCCTCGCCCGGAAGCTGATCTGGCGCTTTCGACAGGATGGGATCGATCGCCTGGGCGCCTGGCAGAACGGCGAAATCGTGGACGCCGCCGGAACCGCCACCGTGCTCGCGGGCCTCGGCGACACGGCGCGCGTCTCCCTCTGGCACCCCCTGGAATCGCCGGTGGAAACCGTGCGCGCGTGGCGCGACTGGCTGGAGGGCTCCCAGATCACGCAACCGTTCAAACAGGCGTACCGCGAGATCTATGTTCTCACCGACGCCGAGATCCGCACCGAAACCTATTCCAACCGGTTCGCCGCGCACATCCTCAAGCAGCACCAGTTCGCCGCGCTCTGCCAGCAGCGCGGCTGGCGCTATACCCTGCAAGGCGCGTGGGACTCCCACAACACGCCCTACCGTCTCCTGCCGGAGCACGATCTGCGGGTGGAGTTCTGGGTCGAGTCGGCGGGGACGGG
>DATAHG010000184.1:0-1500 GCA_036263295.1 Thermoanaerobaculia bacterium
CCTCTTCCTGGTCCTGGGAAGCTTCATCTTCGGCGTCCTGTCCATCCTGGTGGGCTGGATCCCGCCGCGGGGGAGTTGGATGTTCGGCATCTCCCGGGTCTGGTCGCGCTGCCTGCTGGCCGCGAGCGGCGTCCGGGTCGACACCGAGTACGCCGCCGAGCTGGTCCCGGGGGCGAGCTACGTCTTCCTCTGCAACCACCAGAGCCTGTTCGATATCCCGGCCCTCCTCGCGACCTGTCCGGGGCAGGTGCGCTTCCTGGCCAAGCGCACTCTCTTTCTCATCCCGATCTTCGGCTGGGCGCTGGCGGCGGGCGGCTTCATCCCGATCGACCGCAAGGACCGCAGCAAGGCGCGCCAGAGCTTCGCGGCGGCGATCGACCGGCTGCGCGGCGGCGTCTCGATCCTCCTCTTCCCCGAGGGGACCCGCTCGCTCACCGACACGCTGTTGCCGTTCCAGCGCGGCGGCTTCCTGATCGCCCTCAAGACGGGCCTGCCGATCGTGCCCGTGGGGATCGAGGGCTCGCGGGCAATACAGCACCGGGGCAACTGGGCGATCCGTCCGGGCCGGGTGGTGGTGCGCTACGGCGCGCCGCTGCGCCCGGCGGACTACGGCCTGCGCCGCAAGGGGGAGCTGATCGCCGAGGTGCGCCGCCAGGTGGCCACGATGGCCCGCCTCCAGCTCCCGCCCGACGAGACGGCCGTCGCCTCCACCGTCTCCGCCGACTGACCCGCCCCGGGGCGAAAGGGCGAAACTGGTAGGATGAAGGGCCCTCCCGGCAGCCGCCGGGCAGCGGTCCTACGCAAGGAAGCGCTCAACATGGCAGAAGATCTGGAAGCGAAGGTCTGGAACGTCCTTAAGGCGGTGAAGTTCCCGGGCATGAGCCGGGACATCGTCTCCTTCGGCTTCGTGCAGAACGTCGAGGTGGCGGGCGGGGTGGTGACGGTGGTGTTGCAGATGTCCACGCACAACCCGGAAGCCGGCGACAAGGTCAAAGCGCAGGTGGAGCGGGCGGTCGGCGCCCTTCCCGAGGTGCGCGGCGTGCAGGTGAGCCTCAACGTCCACCGGCCGCCGAGCCGGGAGGAGGCGACCCAGCGCGCCATCTCCCAGGACCCCGGCCTGATCCCCGGCGTGCGCCACGTAGTGGCGGTCGCCAGCGGCAAGGGAGGCGTCGGCAAGTCCACTGTCGCGGCCAACCTCGCCATCGCCCTGGGGCAGCTCGGCTACCGGGTCGGGTTGCTCGACTCCGACATCTACGGTCCGTCGGTCCCCATGATGCTCGGGATCACCGACAAGCCGCGGGTGGACGGCAACCGCATTCAGCCCTTCGAAAAGTACGGGATCCTGGCGATGTCGCTCGGCTTCATCCTGGAGACCGACACGCCGGTGATCTGGCGCGGCCCCATGGTCATGCGGGCGATCGAGCAGATGCTCGGCGACGTGGACTGGGGGGACCTCGACTTCCTCATCCTCGACATGCCGCCGGGCACCGGCGACGCCCA
>DATAHG010000185.1:0-8115 GCA_036263295.1 Thermoanaerobaculia bacterium
GCTGCCGAAGATCCCGCGGTAGGTGTGCAGCTCGTCGAGGACGATCCACTTGAGGTCGGCCAGGAACGGCCCCCAGGTGGTCCAGTTGCTGAGGATCCCCATGTGGAGCATGTCGGGGTTGGAGATCACCACCCGCGGGAAATTCTTGCGGATCGCGGCGCGCTTGGCGACCGGGGTGTCGCCGTCGTAGATCTCGCAGAGCCCCTCTTCGAGGGTGATTCCAGCCTCCTCGGCGAGGCGGGCGAGCTTGCCGCGCTGATCCTGCCCCAGGGCCTTGAGCGGGAAGAGGAAGAGCGCCCTTCCCGAGCCGCCGCTCAGGGCCTCCTCCAGGGCCGGGATCTGGAACACCAGCGACTTGCCGGAGGCGGTCGGGGTGGTGACCAGGACGTTCTCCCCGCGCCGCACCGCCGCGATCCCCTCGGTCTGGTGGGTCCAAAGCCGCGACACGCCCCCGCGCCCGAGCGCCCGCGCGATCGGCTCGGGCAGCGGCGGATCGAGCTCGCCGTGCTCCTCGATGCAGGGGGGCAGATAGGCGGTATGGACCAGCTCCCGGCCGATCTTGGGATCCTGGCGGACCTCTTCCAGCAGGGCGACCAGATCGGGCGAGGAGGGGGGCAACGCGAGGGCGCGGTTACGGCTCATTCGCGCTCAGTGTAGCAGGGTCAATCTCGCCCCGGAGGGGCGACAGGTTTGTAGCCCGGGGGTTCAGCCCCGGGCGGCGGAGGCCGACCGGATCGATTCGCTTGGCGCCCGCCCGGGGCTGAACCCCCGGGCTACAGACGTTCCGCCCCTCCGGGGCGGTCCAGCGGGCTTCGGAGTCGGTAGAGAGAACCTAACCTACATCTCGGAGAGGATCTGCTGCCGCTTGGCCTCGAACTCCTGGGGCGAGATCATCCCCTGGTCGAGCAGAGCCTTGAGCTGGCGCATGCGCTCCTCGCCCGAGGGGCGGGCGGCGGGGGCCACGAAGCCGGCGGCCCCGGCCGGCAGGCGGCCCGAACGGTAAACCTCGGCGGCCTGCACGATCGCCCTCTTGAAGTCGAGCGGCCGGCTGATCTGGTGGAAGACCGTCATGCCGGTCTCGCTCGCGGTATCGACCACCACGTCGCCATAGCCCAGAAGCCGCCCCCAGATCGTCTGGGTGTGCTCGACGTTGTTGACCTTCTCGAGGTGCGAATCGATCGACCGGCGGGTGAGAAGGCCGGTCTGGCGGATCACCCGGTGGTTGGTCAGCACGAAGTCGAAGCTGTTCAGGACGAACAGCTTCCAGCCGATCACCGCGGCGACCGCCAGGGCGGCGGCCCCCAGCACCATGGCGGCGATGGGGTTGTCCATCATCTGCCAGGCGAGCCCGCCGCCGATCGCCAACAGGGCGAGCAGAAGGGCCCAGGGGACCAGCGAGATCCGCGAGACGCGGGCCTGATACAGGACCTGCTCGTCGGGCTGCAGATGGTCGGCGACGCTCATGTGTCCCTCCTCCCTCTTCTTCCGGTTGGGTCAGCGCTGGAAAGCGTACGACACTTTGAAGAAGAGCTGGCGGCTGGCGGGCTGCAGATCCTCGAAACGGTCGAGGGCCCGCTCGTCGCCATAGCCGACGAACAGCACGGTCTGCCAGTTGAGCTTGTAGGCGAACAGCGCCGAGCCAGAGAAGGTCTCCTCCTGCCGGCGCACCGGAAAGAGATAGATCAGGGGGTCGCGCTCGACCTCGGTCTGCTGGCCGATCAGGCGCAGGAACGCCCGGGAGCTGAAAGTGTAGGTGGCCCGCAGCCGGGCGACCTGGGCGGTGAACAGGCGCTGCCGGTCGGTGCCCCGGCCGAGGTCCGCGCCGGGGCGCACGTCGAGCCATTGATAGCTGCCGTTGAACCGCAGGTCGAGGTGCTCGGTCGGCCGCACCGTCGCGTTGTAGGTCAGCGAGGTGCCGTGCCCGGGGCGGAGGTTCGCGAAGTCCACCTCTTCTCCGGTCGTGCCGCTGACCCCCAATTGGGAGAAGGTGCGCGACGGGTTCACCGTGATGCTCCCGATGAGCTGCTCGCGGTCGAACAGGATCCCCCCGGCCCGCACCTCGTCGATGTGGTACTCGGCGTTGATCCGGCTGTTCCAGAAGCCGTTGGCGTCGCCACCCGCGACCTGGCGCCGCAGCAGCACGTCGCCGTCGCGGTCCGTGGTCAGGCGGCTGCGCACGTACGGCCGGAAACCGCGGAAGAAGCCTTTTTCGAAGAACCAGCTCCGGCCCAACTCGGCCCAGCCGTCGCGGTAGCCGACCTGCGGCACGTAGCCCTGGTCGGCGCGGAACTCGTCGCCGATGTCGGTCCCCTCGAAGGTCCAGTCCCAGGTCGGCGTGTTGTGATTCCAGGCGAGGTAGGCGGCGTGCGAGCTGAGCGACTGACCGGTCCACTCGGCGGCGAGGTCCGGCCGGTTCGGGGTTTCGGAGTCGCTCAGCAGGAACTGGCCGGTCAGCGTGTCCTTGGCGTTCGGCCGCCACTGGAAGTCCGGTCCCAGCACATAGTTGTGGCCGCCGCCCTCGATCTCGCGGCCGGTCACCACGAAGCTGCCCAGCGAAGCGCCGAAGTCGCGCCGCAACCGCCCGATCAGGACCTTGGACCGGAAGTCCTGCGCCGCGAGATCCGAGAACTCCGGCCCCGGCAGGACCACGCTGCCACCGCCGCGGTCCTCCGCCAGCAGCACCGTGTAGGAGGTGTCGAACGCCTCGCCGGTTGCCCGGAGGCCCCAGCGCGGCGAGGTCACGGTGCGGGTGTAGACCGCCTGAATCGGGGTCTTGAAGAGGTCCAGGCGCTCCAGGAAGAAGGGGCGGCGTTCGGCGAAGAAGAGGGCGAAACGCTCGTTGACGCCGATCTGGGCGACGTCCGACTCGACCTGCGAGAAGTCGGGGTTGATGGTGGCGTCGATGGCGGTGTCGGCGTTCAGGGTCCACTTGGCGTCGAGGCCGCCGTCCCACTCCGACTCCGTGTTGTCCAAGGGGGCGCCGAGCGGGCCGGCCGGCAGCTCGGAGCGCCGGCCGGTGGCGTAGGGCGCCAGCACGATGTGTTGGCCGCGCGGCAGCCCTTCGAGGCCGACGAGGTCGCTGCGGTGGCAGATGAAGCAGTTCGAGCCGCGCGGCAGCTTGGCGCTGAACATCTGGGTGCGGAACTCGCGCGGCCAGTTGCGGTAGAGCAGGATGCCCCAGGTCTGCGGGTCCTGCGGCGTGTAGCGCAGGGACGAGAACGGCACCCGCATCTCCAGGATCCACCCCTTGTCGGTGATCTTGGTGGCCGAGTCCCAGTAGAGGTCGAGGGACGGGTCCTCGCCCGACGCGTCGTTGGTCTGCGCGTCGTACTGGATGTTGTGCGGATTGACCAGCAGCAGCACCGCGGTCTTGGCGTCGTTGCGGGTATCGAGGATGACGCCGCCGTAGTCCGTATAGCCCGGCACCGCGTCGTGATCGCCGTAGGGGGCCCGGAGCTTCGAGAGGTCGGGGTCCTCGAACTCGAAGGCCGCGTAGAAGTAGCGGTCGTCGTAGGCCAGGTAGGCGACGTTCTTCACCCGCGAGGGGATGTTGTCCCCCGGGTTGGTCTCGTAGAACGTGTCGGTCCGCGCGGCCTCGGCCCAGCCGGGATCGTTGAGATCGGCGTCGATGGTGATCGAGCCCTGGGCCCGGCGGATCTGGATCTGGGTTCGCTCGGCGGTCGAGGCGGCGGAGGCGGTCGGAGCCGGCGACTGGGCGCGGAGCGCCCCGGCCGCGAGGAACGCGGAGAGCAGGACGGGGACGAGGGCGGGTCGTCGGAGCATCCGGCGAAGACTACGCCAAGAAGGTCCGAAAGTTGCACCCCTTTTTAGCGGAAGCGCGGTCTCGGAGCAGCCGGGCCGCGCGAAGCGGAATGTAATACACTGATTTCATCTTGAGCCCCATATCGCGTCGCCTGATCTGCGTCTCGAACCGCCTCCCGATCGGCCTGGAGCGCAACGCCACGGGATGGACCCTCAAGCCCGGCTCCGGCGGCCTGGTGAGCGCCCTCGCCCCGGTGCTCTCCCACCGCGGCGGCCTGTGGATCGGCTGGCCCGGCCTGCCGCTCGACAAGAAGGGGGAGTGGGAGGCCGTCCTCGCCGAGGGGTACCGCGAGCGGGGCTACGACCTCGTGCCGGTCCTGCTCTCGGAGGACGAGGTCAAAGGCTTCTACGAAGGGTTCTCGAACGCCGTCCTCTGGCCGCTGTTCCACGACCTCGTGGCGCGCTGCGATTTCGATCCGGCCTTCTGGTACAGCTACCAGGAGGTCAACCGCAAGTTCGCGGACTGCGTGATCCGCCACGCCCAGCCGAACGACTTCATCTGGGTGCAGGACTACCAGCTCATCCACGTCGCCGAGTTCATGCGGGAGCGCGCCGAGACGCTGAAGATCGGCTTCTTCCTCCACATCCCCTTCCCGCCGCTCGACATCTTCCTGCGCCTCCCCTGGCGCAGCCAGATCCTCGCCGGCATGCTGGCCTACGACCTCGTGGGCTTCCAGACCCAGCGCGACACCCGCAACTTCCTGGCCTGCGTCGAGCACCTGCTGCCCGAGGTCGAGATCGCCCGCGAGAGCCGCGGCGGCCGGCCGGTCGACATCCGGGTCGGCGGCCGCACCATGCGGGTGGGGTCGTTCCCGATCGGCATCGATTTCAATGCGTTCGAGGAGACCGCAAAGTCCGAGGAGGTCGAGCTGCGCGTCCAGGACCTGCGGCGCAAGATCGGCAACTTCGAGCTGATCGTCGGGGTCGACCGGCTGGACTACACCAAGGGGCTGCCCGAGCGGCTGGAGGCGTTCCGCAACGCGTTGCAGCGCTATCCGGACCTGCGGGAGAAGGCGCTGTTCTTCCAGATCGTGGTGCCGAGCCGCGAGGGGGTCGCCGAATACCAGGCCCTCAAGGCCCATATCGAGCGCCTGGTGGGCGAGATCAACGGCGAGTTCTCGATGGCCGGGTGGATCCCGGTGCAGTACCACTACAAGAGCCTCCCCCGCCGCGATCTGGTGTCGCTCTACCGCATGGCCCGCATCGGCTTCGTGACCTCGCTCAAGGACGGCATGAACCTGGTCGCCAAGGAGATCTGCGCCTGCCAGATCGATGACCAGGGGGCGCTGGTGCTCTCCGAGTTCGCGGGCGCCGCCTCGCAGCTCCAGACCGGCGCCCTGCTGATCAACCCGCACGACATCGAGGGGACGGCCGACGCCCTCAAGCGGGCCGTCGACATGAGCCCGGAGGAGCGCGGCGAGCGCATGGAGGCGATGCGCGAGGTGGTGCGCCGGCAGGACATCTTCTGGTGGGTGGACTACTACCTGCGGGCCGCCCTGGGCACGGTGCCGGAGGACTTCCGCACGCCCAAGGAGTACGTGCCGCCGATGGACCTCCAGGAGAGCTGGATCGAGGTTTGACCGCTCCCGCCCTCCCTTCCGCCCTGGAGCACTGGGACGAGATCGCGCGCCGGCTCGCTCCCGCGGACGGCCGCCGTGCCGCCCTCTTCCTCGACTACGACGGCACCCTCTCCCCCATCGCGCCGCGCCCCGAGCTGGCCCGCCTCCCGGAGGCGACCCGCGAGGCCGTGCTGCGGCTCGCCGAGCACCTGCCGGTGGCCATCCTCTCCGGCCGCGGCCGCGAGGACGTGCAGGATCTGGTCGGCCTCGAAAACGTTTATTACGCCGGCAGCCATGGCTTCGACATCGCCGGCCCGCCCCTCGCCGAAGGGGGGCCGCCATTGCGCCATGAGGTCGGCGAGGGGATCCCCCGGCGCATCGCGGAGGCCGCCGCCGCCCTGCGCGGTCCGCTCGCCGGGATCGCAGGGGTCCTGATCGAGCCCAAACGCTTCGCGGTGGCGGTCCATTACCGGCTGGCCGGCGAGGCCGACGTCCCCCGCGTCGAACGCGCCGTGGACGAGGTTCTGGCATCCTTTCCCGACCTCCGCAAGGCGCTCGGAAAAAAGGTTTTCGAGCTGCGTCCGGACCTCGACTGGGACAAGGGCAAGGCCCTGCTCTGGCTCCTGGAGGCTCTGGGGCAAGCCGGCGCGATCCCGGTCTATCTCGGCGACGACGTGACGGACGAGGACGCCTTCCGCGCCATTGCGCAGGACGGGATCGGAATCCTGGTGAGCGAAGCGCCGCGTTCCCCGGGATCGACCGCCGCGACGTACTCCGTGCGCGATCCGGACGAGGCGCGGGAGCTGCTCGAAAGGCTTGCCCTTCTGGTGGAGAAACCGATGGAAAGGCGGGCGGACAAATAGCCATCCGCCAATGATTGACATCTCTCTTTTTCTGCCCCAAACTAGCCGTGTGTTCGAGGATCCACGCGGTCTAGTCGAGACCGACGTGGCGGCTCTCATGAGGCTTTGGGCGGCCCACGGAGCCGGGCGGGCTGGGACCTGCCGTTAAAGGACACGCCCAGGAAGGAGGTGGTCCAGTGGACAGTAGTATTAACGGTTTCGTGGAGGTGGCGTCCTCGTAAAGGGGATCCTCCACAGCGTCTCTGGCGCCACCGAGAGGAGCTCCCCGTGAGGGGAACCCAACGCCACCGAGACAGACCCAAGGGCCCGGCGACCGCAAGGTTTCCGGGCCCTTGTTTTATCCGCCCGGGCTCGCAGCCGGGCACGGCGCTTGCTCTTCCGGCCCGGGGACGGGCATTCCGGCCCGTTTTGAGAGAGAATCCGCCCGCCATGGAACCCTTCGAGACCACCGAGACCGTCGAGACGCCCCCTCCTCCACCGCCCTCCCCGATCGAATGGAGGCCGGGGGAGATCCATCTTCTCGGTCCCTTCGAAGCGCCGGATCTGGCGACGCGCCACGTGCGGGTCTATCTGCCGTCCGACTTCACGCCGGACACGCCGCGCTTCGCCCTCTACCTGTTCGACGGCCAGAACGTCTTCGACGATTACCCGTCGTTCTCGGGCGGCTGGCACGTCCACCAGTCGATCGAGAAGCTGGTCGGCCGGCTGCCGATGCCGATCGTGATCGGGATCGACCACGGCAACGAGGACCGGATCTACGAGCTGTGCCCGTTCTGCTTCGAGGGCACCGAGGGCAAGGTCGATCTTCTCCTCGACTGGATCACCGGCTTCCTGATGCCCTATCTCGCGAGCGAGCTGCCGCTGATCCCGGGCCCGATCGGGGCCGTGATCGGGGGATCTTCGATGGGAGGGCTCGCCTCCTTCTACGCCCATTTCAAGCGTCCGGATGCCTTCGGCGGGGCGCTGGTGATGTCCCCCTCGTTCTGGATCAACGACGCCGAGATCCTGCGCTGGCTGGCGGACCAGCCCCTGCCGGAGACCTCCCGCGTCTACCTCGACGCCGGGGGCCGCGAAGGCCGGGGGACGCTCCTCCCCCTGGTCGCCGCGGTCGCCGCCCACCTGGCCAACCGCGGCTACGACTCCGACCGGCTCATGTTCCGGCCCGACACCCGCGGCGCTCACACCGAGCGCGCCTGGCGCCGGCGGCTGCCCAAGGCCCTGCGGTTCTTCTACAGAAAGGGTTGAAGCGGCCCTACTCGGGGTGGTAGGCCAGGCTGGCGCCGATCCAGGTCTTGTCCTTGTTGTAATCCACCCCGGACATCAGCCCCTTGCTCATCCGCACCAGGTTGTTGATCAGGACCGGCCGCTCGGCGCCCGGCTTCCAGACCAGCATCATGCGGACCTCGGCCTTGGCGCCGCCGTCCGGGGTTTCGATCAACGGGGCGTACTCGACCCGGCGCTGCAGGATGTAATTCTCCGGGTTCTCCAGGGACCGCAACCGCTCGGGCGTGACGCCGACCTCGACCCCCAGGCCGGCGAAGGAGAAGAGCGGCTTGAGAACGTAATTCTCCAGGTCAGCCGGGATCTCCGCCAGCTCGCTCACGAAGTGGGAGGGCGGCACGAAGCGGCCACGCAGGAACGGCAGGGTGAATTTGCTGATGCGCAGGAACCAGTTCGGGTGCCCTACCCATTCGACGTCCAGCTCGCGCCGGAAGATCGCGTCGAGATCCAGCCCCTTGCGCTCCACCTCGTCGAGGATCACCCGGTTGTAAAGCCGCTGGATCGGCACCTCCCGCCGCTGGGCGTTGCGGTAGTACAAGCGGCCGCCGCGCTCCTTCACGGCCAGCGCGTCCACCGTCGGAATCCCCAGC
>DATAHG010000186.1:0-2008 GCA_036263295.1 Thermoanaerobaculia bacterium
GTCTTGATCCTCACGCCGCTCGCCGCCACGGCTTCCGACGAGGCTCCCGAGTCGCCGCCGCTGGTCGAACGGGTGTCTCCGAAGTGTCAGATTTCGGTGCGGAACCGCAGCGATTTCGGAGGGGCCTGCTGGTTCCTCGCCTGCGACTCGAAGAAGGCCCGAAAGCTGGGCTGCGAGCTGGCGGCGATGAGCGTGGTCGGCGCGGTCTCGGCCTCTCCGGACCGCCGCTGGCTCGCCGTGGTCTCGGCCGGAGAAGGCCACCCCTTTCTCGAAATCGTCGACCTCCGGCGGCTGGCGGGCGGCCGGGGTTACCGGGCGGCGCTCACGATCAACCCCTACCCGGGCACGATCAATCCGGTCCGCTGGACGAACGACGCCCTGCTCGTCGAAAGCGACATGCCGCTCCCGGAGATGCCCATCCCCGTCGAGGATGCCGTGTCGCGGATGACCGATCCGCCCAGGACGTTTCGGATCCAGGTCGGAACGTGGAAGGTCAGCCCGGCGAACGAGGATTCCCCGAAGGAGTGAGGGCCTCGCCTTCGCACCGCCGCTTGATGATCTCCAGAATATATTCCTGCGTGTCGCGCATGATGAAGTCGGTCCAGAAGCCGGCGTAGGAGTTGAAGCGGGTCGAGAGACGATGCTGGCTGGAGAGGTGAAGGATCACTTTTCCCGGCCCGGAGGGCTCGATCCGATACTCCCCTTCGAGCACGTCGAAGTAGGGGCCGCCGATGGTGACGTGCTGGTCGAGAGTGGTCGGCGGGATGTGGGCGGTGTCGGCCTTGATGGTGAAGGCCAGGTCTTTCTCCGGCTCCCATTTTGTGATCGTTTCGACGAACAGCACGCCTCTTTCGAAGGTGGCGTGGCGCACGGCGCCCACGCCGGTCCCGATCAATTCGGCTTCGACGGGGTGCGGGAAGCCGATCCAGTGCGACAGGGCGTCGGATTGCTCCTCTTCGCGAATGGCCGGGACGCGCTCGATCTGGCGCCAGACGGTCGCCGGGTCGGCCGCGATCTCGATGCGGTTTTCGACGGTATGCATCTCGACCGGCGCCTCGATGCGGCTTTCGAGGGGGGCGACCACGAAGGGCAGGACGGCGCAGCAGGCCAGGACAAGCCCGTCTCCTCGGCGGCGGCTCGGGAGGAAGCGCCCGGTGATGCCGGCGGCGATGCCGCCCAGACTCGACAAGACCAGGACGAGCGGCAGCCAGAGGACGATGCAGATGATCCCCTCCCACGCCAGGGCCAGGGCTCCGGCCAGCGCCGTCAGGCCCGCGATCCAGGGCAGGATGACCCATTGCCACCACTCCCAGCGGCCCCCTTTTTCGCCCACGAAGACGGTGATGAATCCGAGGACGAAGGGAACCAGGTAGAGGAACGAGACCGCCATGAATTCGAGCGGCTCGCGCGGGCCGGTGGACCATTGGACCCCGAAGACCAGGCGGGCCAGCAATCCGTAGGCCGCGCCGGCCGCGAGGCCGATCAGGGCCATTTTTCTCTGGTGGACTTTGGGATAGGGGGCCATGGTCAGGTGGGCTCCGTGGTTTTGTGGGAGATCCCCTGCAGCCTCTTGAGGAGCTGGATCTGCCCGGCGTGGTCGATGTCGTGGAAGGCGACGCCCTGGATCAGGTCGGCCAGGATGAATTTGGAGCCTGCCGGCGGGCGGTCGAGGTCGGCGTCGACGACGCCGGCCACGACGTCCAGAAGGTCGCGGCGGTAGCCCTGCTCCAGGGCGTGCGACAGCAGGGCGACTCGCGGGGACGGCGCTCCGGCCTTTGGCATCGGCTGTGCTCCTCCTGGGAGGTGTGGGGGATCCGTGACAGGATCTTATCCCGGAAGCGCCCGAGGTTATCTCCCGCAAGGTCCGCAGCAAGCTAGGAAGGAGGGCAACATCCAACGGACCCGGATTTCTGAACTGGCGGCGCTGCTCCTGAAACTCGGGGCCGTCGTGTTCGGGGGGCCGGCGGCTGATGTCGCAATGATGAAGGCGAGATCGTTCGCCGCCGGG
>DATAHG010000187.1:0-1910 GCA_036263295.1 Thermoanaerobaculia bacterium
GCGGGTTTCCTTGGTTGATTTTCAACCATCTGGTGGTTGATTTTCAACCATGACGTGGTTGATTTTCAACCACAGAACATGCGGAGCCTCCTCGGGAAGGGCCAGTTTCACCCGGGGGCCGGTTCGTTCCTGCTATCCTAGGCTCTGAGCCCCCGACAGAGCAGTGACGTCCTCGGCAGGGGAGGTGGGACCTGTGGCGCTGTTGCACGAGCAGATCGAAGGGAAGTACGAGATCCTCCACAAGGTGAAGGAGGGCGGGATGGGGGCTATCTACAAAGTCCGCCACCGCCTTCTGGACGAGGTCCGGATCATCAAGGTCATCCGCTCGCATGCCGATCCGGCGGGCGAGGCCGGCGAGCGCTTCCTGCGCGAGGCCCGGTCCGCCATCCGCCTGCGCCATCCCAACATCGCGACTCTCCACGATTTCGCCATCGCCGAGGACGGCCAGGCGTTCATCGTCATGGAGCTGATCGACGGCTGGACGCTGCTCGAGCTGCTCCAGGGGTACGGCCCGCCGCCGCTCTCCCTTGCTCTCGAGATTGCCCGGCAGTCCCTCAAGGCCCTCGGCTACCTCCACCGGCACAAGATCGTCCACCGCGACGTGTCGCCCGACAACTTGATGCTCACCCGGGACGTCGACGGTCTTCCCCAGGTCAAGCTCATCGACCTCGGCATCGCCAAGACCCTGGAAGGGGAGGTCGAAGGGCTCACCACCACCGGCATCTTCCTTGGCAAGCCGCGTTACGGCTCGCCCGAGCGCTTCGGCGACCGCGGCTTCGACGAGCGCTCCGACCTCTACTCCTTCGCGGTCGTCTTCTACGAGCTGCTCACCGGCCGCTGCCCGATCCGTGGCAACGATCCGGCCTCGTTCATGGCCGGCCACCTCTTCCGGCCGCCGCTCGATTTCGCCGAGACCGATCCGCAAGGCCTCGTGCCGGAGGAGCTTCGCCGGCTCGTCCTGCGCACCCTGGAGAAGCGTCCGGAGGACCGCCCCGCCAACGCCGAGGAGATGCTCCGCGCCCTCGATCCCGTCCAGGCCCGCTTCCCGCTCTCGGGACGAGAGATCGAATCGGTCTTCGGGGTGTTGCGGCCGGTGCAGACCCGGCCCGACGAGACCGCGCCCTCGCCGGACGCCGTCTCGACGCAGGACCGCATCAATCAGGAGTTCGGGCTCGCCAAGACGCCGCTCCCGCTCGCCTGGGAGCGCGGCGAGCCCACCCGGCTCGATCGCCTCGCCGACCAGAAGACGGTCGAGATCCGGCCCGACGACGTGCGGACCGCGCCGGAGCTGGCGCGGGTCCTGCCGCACCCCACCGCGAAGGCCGCCACCGAAAAGCTGGCCGAGGCGCCGGCTCTGGCCGATCCGACCCTGCCGATGCTCCTGCGCGAGCCGCCGCTGCGCCCCTCGGAGGAGACGGCGCGGTCCTCCCGCCCGTCGCTCCTCGACGACCTCACCCTGATCCGCGACGAGCCGCCCCGCGGCTTCGAGCGTCCCAGACCGGAGGTCGCGCCGGCCGCAGCAGTCGCCCCGGCCGCTCCGGCGGCGAAGCCGGCCGGCCGCCGGGGGCTGGTGATCGCGGGCGTGCTCGTCCTGCTGGCCGTCCTGGCGGTGGGAGTCGGGTGGGGGCTTCGCGCTTTCTCTTCCGCGGAGCGGGAGGCCAAGGCCGCCGCCTCCCGGCCCGCTCCGGCGGTGCCCCTGCCGGCCTCCGTTCCGGTCTCGACCGAGGCGGCGGTCTCCGGACCCCCGGCGGCTTCCGCGGCTCCGCCGCCGGCCTCAGCCCAGCTTCCGTCGAAAGTTTCCGAGATCCCCAAGCCGGAGAAGGCTTCACCGCCAGCCGCCGTCGAGGCGCCGCCGGCCGAGACCGCCCCGTTCCAGCGCGGCGACATGATCCTTCCCGGCCCGGGCGTCG
>DATAHG010000188.1:0-1671 GCA_036263295.1 Thermoanaerobaculia bacterium
GCCGTCCCATTCCCCCCTCGCCACGGCCAGAGCGTCGTCCACCAGCCCGGCCAGACCTTCGGCGCCCACGTCCGTGAGCGACACCACGTGCTTTACGGTCATCGTCTCTCCCTTGCGGTCTTATGGAAAGAGGCCCGCCCGTGCGGGCTCCTCTCTCCTAAGTGCCGGGAACGGGCGGAGTGGGCTCTACGAATTCGGATCCGTCTTGAGCACCGCCAGGAACGCCTCCTGGGGGATCTCGACCGAGCCCACCATCTTCATCCGCTTCTTGCCCTCGCGCTGCTTTTCGAGGAGCTTGCGCTTGCGGCTGATGTCGCCGCCGTAGCACTTGGCGGTGACGTCCTTGCGGAAGGCGCTGATCGTGGTGCGGGCGATGATCTGGCCGCCGATCGTCCCCTGGATGGCGATCTTGAACTGCTGGCGCGGGATGGTCTCCTCCAGCTTCTCGCAGTAGTGCAGGGCGCGCACCCGGGCCTTTTCGCGGTGGACGAGCTGCGACAGGGCGTCCACCCGCTCGCCGTTGACCAGGATGTCCACCTTGACCAGGTCGGTCTCGCGGTAGTCCAGCAGGTCGTAGTCGAACGAGCCATAGCCCTGGGTCATGCTCTTCAGGCGGTCGTAGAAGTCGAACAGGATCTCGGCGAGCGGCAGCTCGGAGGTGACCTGGAGCCGCCCCACGGCGAGGAACTCGTAGGTGGTGTTGACCCCGCGGCGCTCGCGGCAGAGCTCCAGGACCACCCCGAGATAGCGCTCGGGGATCATGATCGACGCCTTGATGTAGGGCTCGCGCGCCAGCTTGATCCCCGACGGGTCGGGGAAGTAGGACGGGTTGTCGATCCACACCACGTCGCCGGTCTCCATGGTGATCTCGTACTGCACCGACGGGGCGGAGAGCAGCAGGGAAAGGCCGTGCTCGCGCTCCAGGCGCTCCTGCACCACCTCCAGGTGGAGGAGCCCGAGGAAGCCGCAACGGAAACCGAAGCCGAGCGCCGTCGAGGAGTCCTTCTGGAAGGTCAGGGAGGCGTCGTTCAGCTTGAGCTTGTCGAGCGCCTTGGCGAGGTCCTCGTAGTCGTCGGTCGAGATCGGATAGATCGACGAGAAGACCACCGGCTTCGCCTCCTTGTAGCCCGGCAGGGGCGCGGCGGCGGGGCGGTCGTCGTCGGTGATGGTGTCGCCCACGGCGATCTCGGAGACCGCCTTGATGCCGGCGATGACGTAGCCCACCTGGCCGGCCACCAGCTCGTCGCTCTTGATGCGTTTGAGGCGCAGGAGGCCGACCTCTTCGGCCCCGTAGTCCCGGCCGGTGTGCATCAGCCGCAGCTTCTGGCCGGGCCGCATCACCCCTTCCTTCACCCGCACCAGCAGGACGACGCCGCGGTAGGGGTCGTACTGGGCGTCGAAGATCAGGGCGCGCAGCGGCGCCTCGGCCGAGCCCTTGGGGGCCGGCAGCTTGTGGACCACCGCCTCCAGGACGTCGTCGATGCCGATCCCCTGCTTGGCCGAGCAGAGCACGGCTTCGAAGGGGTCGAGCCCGAGGTCGGCGTCGATCTCCTCGCGCACCCGCTCCACGTCGGCCGAGGGGAGGTCGATCTTGTTGATGACCGGGATCAGCTCGAGGTCGTACTCCAGCGCCAGGTAGAGGTTGGCGACGGTCTGCGCCTCGACCCCCTG
>DATAHG010000189.1:0-2846 GCA_036263295.1 Thermoanaerobaculia bacterium
GTGCTTTTCGACCAGGATCTCGGACATCCGCCGCAGGCTCTTCGCCTTCTGGCCGCTCAGGCCGACCTCGCGGATGAAGCGCTGGATCTCCGCCACCTCCAGCCGCGCCATGGCCTCCGGCGTGGAGGCGCGGGCGAAGAGGGCGGGGGTAACCTGGTTGACCTTCTTGTCCGTGGTCTGGGCGGACAGGACCACCGCCACCAGCAGCGTGAAGGGGTCCTCGTGGGCGAGGGGGATATCGACGCGGGGGTAGAGCCGGTCGAGGATGGACAGGATGCGCTGGGCTTTTTCGGTGCGTGTCATCGGAGATCCGGAGCCTGACGGAGGCATCCTTTTATCACAGAAGGATGCCTCCGTAGCCGGATCTCAGAACGGCTTGTAGATCGCCAGGTAGGCCGCGAAGGTGCCGAGAATCACGAGCAGGAACCAGAGCATCCCGCGCAGCTCCGGCTTTCTCTTGATGAGGACGATGATGCCGCCGAAGATGAGCCAGATCAGAGCCTTGGCCCAGACCCAGCCGGGGAGGGCCGTATGGGAGATCCCGAGCCGCGACATCAGGCCGAAGCCCGTGACCAGCAGGATGACCAGCCCGAGACCGTGGAAGATGGCCCCCATCTTGTTGCGGCTGTTGGCCGGCGTGGCGAGCATCCCGCCGAACGCCATGAAGACGAGAAGCACGCCGAGGACATGGAGCACCTTGTAGGCGGTGTAGCTGATCATTCCCTTTCCCTCCCTTTTGGATGGCTCCGGGATTCTATCCGATCACGGCCCGGTCAGCGCGGGAGCGGACACAGCCGCGAGCAGGTTGCCCAAAGGCTGGAACTCGGGGCGCCGGCCCGCCTCGTCCTGCACGGCCGGCATCTCCCGGCCTTCCTCGCGTTCGGCGGGCGTGAGCCAGGGGAGCTTGTAGATCTTGGACGGCACCTCCTGCCGGAAACGGTCGAGGTCGTCCAACCCGTGGAACAGCAGCATCAGGCGCCAGGGCTCGGGAAGGAGCCGCAGGACCCTCCCCACGCCACGGGCAAGGGTGGTGACGGTCAGCTCGTCCATGTTCTGGAGCGGGTCGTCGAAGACCAGAAGCCGCAGGGGATTCGGGACTCGCACGGCGCAGAGCAGGAACAGGGCCATGGTGAAGACGTTCAGCTCTGCCGTATTGAATCGGAGGTCGGCCCGGGTCCCCTCGCCGGCCTGGACCCCCACCGTGTGCTGGCCATCCTCGGCGGTGGTGTGGGTGAGGCGTAGCGGAGGATAGGCCCAGCGCGCCGGAGTGAAGAGGGCCATCAGCTCGTTGAGGGCGCCGTTGACCTCCTGCAGGTTGGCGAGCAGCGTCTTGGTGACCTTGGCGCCCGCCTTCTCCGCGGCCTGATGCTTTTTGACAACCTTTTCCAGGGTTTCGAGCCGCCGGCTGCCGCCGAACATCCGCGGCCCTTTGCCGAGCTGCTGGAGCCGCTCGCAGGCCGTCTGCAGCCGGCTTGCGGCATCCGCGAGAGGTTTCGTCCATTCGGGATCGTGGGCGAGGCGATAGTTGCCGAAGCTGTAGGCGCCCCGGTTCTTCTGAGTCGCCGTCCTGATCAGGTTGCCCAGCTTGGTGTCAGCCGGGGGCGGCGTGGTGTGGGGCAGCCATGCCCCCACCTGGTCGAGGGCCGCGATCTGGGGTGGCGACAGATGCGGGCGGGCCCGAGAGGGGGCGGACCCGGCGGGCCCGGAGAAGGCGAGCCCGCGCATCCCGCGGCTGACGCTCGCGATCCGCCGGAAGTGCTCCTCCCTCTCCTCGCCCCAGCGCCGGGCCTGGCGTTCCAGCGTCTCGAGCTCGCTCTGCGCGACCTGGACGTACTCGAAGAGCCCGCCCCTTTCCTCCACCTGCCAGTCGGCGCGGCGCGCCGCCGACAGGGTGCGGGCGATCTGGAGCTGCCGCTCGGCCAGGTCGGCCAGCGCGCACCTCTCCAGCCAGGCGTCGAGCGCGGCCTGGGAGTCTTCCAGCGCCGATCCGCTGTCCTGGTCCTCGATGAACCAGCCGCTCATCTCGCGCAGCGCCTGGGTGGAGGTCTGGAGGGCCGGCAGGATCGTTTCGAAACGGTTCTGGATCTCTTTGAGGGCCTCGTCCAGCTTGCGCAGGTCGGCCTCCGCCTCCTCCAGCCGGGGGGCCGGCGTCGCCCGCCAGCGCGAGACGAAAGCCTGGATCGGCGGGGCGAGCGGGATCAGGCTTTCCAGCACGTCGAAAGGGAGCGGAAGGAGCGCCTCGACGGCCTCTGGCGGCAACGGGGCCGGGGCTTCTGTCAGATTTTTCTTGTCCGGCGGCAGCAGCCAGCGGAGGTGATCGATCACCACGTTTTCGATCGCTTTCTTGCTGGTCGTGGCGGCCAGGGATTCGATCTTCTGACGGACCTCGTCCGGCAGCTCCGCGCGCGCCTCGCGGGCCGCCTTGAGAGCGGTGTGATAGTCGCTGTGGATCTTGGCGTCGTCCGGAAAGAAAGCCGACAGGAACGTGTCGGCCCGCATGCGGTCGCCGCTGCGGCCGAGACGGTCCATTACCGTCTGATCGAGGCGGAAGGAGTTCGCGCCGTAACGGCTCTGCTGGCGGTCGAGGATCTCGCTGATCCCGTGCTCCGTAACCTCCATGTTCCGATCGATCGGTTTTTCGGCGTCTTCCTCTTCCAGCTCCAGATGGATCCGGGCCGGCTCTGCCGGCTCGGCCTCGAAGTTGGAGCGGTAAGAGATCACCTGGAGGTAGCGCTTCTCATCCACCGCCTTGAGACGATCGACGCTGCCGGTCGTGGCCAACTCCAGGGCTTCCACCAGGGAAGACTTGCCGCTGCCGTTGTGGCCATAGATCAGATAGACGCGGG
>DATAHG010000190.1:0-1999 GCA_036263295.1 Thermoanaerobaculia bacterium
TCCGGCGGCCTGGCAGAGCCGGTCGGTCGTCGCGCTCGGCACGGCGACGGCGTTTTCCAACAGCTCCGAATAGAGCTCGCGCATCTCGTCGTATCGAAAGGTGGGGACCACCCAGACCCAGAGCGGATAGCTGGGCAGGAACCCCTCGGGAAAAACCGCCAGCTTCGCCCCGGCCCGGCCCGCTGCCGCGATCAGGTCGCAGGCTTTCTCGAGACTGGCGGCCAAGTCATGAAAAATCGGGGTCGCCTGAACGGCCGCGATGACGAATGCGTCGTTGCCATTGCCCATTTGTTTCGAATCTATCTTTCTTGATCGAGCACAGGCTCTCCCCGACGCAGTCCCGGCCCGGCTGCCAGCATTATCCCCCGACGCCCTGGCGATACTCGCGGGGGGTCATTCCTACAGTGCTCCGGAACTGCCGAGTGAAGGCACTGTGATCGCTGTAGCCGCAGGCGTAGGCGATTTCGGCCACCGAATGGGAGCCCTCGCGCAGGAGCCGCGCCGCGGCCTCGATGCGGGTCTGGGTCAGGAGCTGGCGCGGCGTGAGGTGGAACACCTGCTTGACCAGGCGCTCGAAGGCGTCGAGCGACAGCCCGGCGCCGGCGGCCACCGCTTCGAGCCGGAGCGGCTCGCCATAGCCCTCGAAGAGACGCTCGACCGCCCGGGCCAGGCGGTGGTACTCCGGGTGGCGCTCGTCGGGGCGGTGGAGGTCGCGCGACAGCCCGGCGAGGCCGGTGACGGCCCCCGTCTCGTCGAGCACCGGCAGCTTGCAGGTCAGGCACCACCCCTGGCCGCCGCCGGGATACAGGTGGAGCTCCAGCTTGTCGCGGATGGCCGCCCCCGTGCGCAAGACCTGGCGGTCCTGCGCGGTGTAGCCGGTGCCGAGCGGGCTCGGGAAGACCTCCTCGGCGGTGCGGCCCAGGAGGCTCTCTCTGTGCGCGATGCCGCAGCGGTCGAGGAGCGTTTGGTTGGCGGCGGTGTAGCGCCCGCCGCGGTCTTTCAGGAAGAACACCACGTCCGGCAGCTCATTGAAGAGCGTCTCCAGAAGGTCGGCGCGGGGCACCGCCCACGGGGAAAGGTCGGAGGTCGGCAACGTCGTCACGTCCCCCCAGCGGATGTCAATTGTGCGGAATTCCGCTCGGGTCCGGCCGCGATCATACAAGACGGGAGCACGGGGGGAAGGCTACTCTGCCCTCATGGTGGACACGATCCGGGTGGTGGACTCTCATACCGGCGGCGAGGGGACGCGCGTGGTCCTGGAGGGTGGGCCGGAGCTCGGCTCCGGGCCGCTCGCCGGACGGCTGTCCCGGCTGCTGGAGCGCCATGATCCGTGGCGGTCGGCGGTGGTCGCCGAGCCACGGGGGTCGGGTTGCCTGGTGGGCGCCCTCCTCTGTGAGCCGGCCGAGCCGGGCTGCGCCACCGGGGTGCTCTTCTTCGACAGCGCCGGCCCCCTCGGGATGTGCGGGCACGGCACGATCGGGGTGGTCGCGACGCTCGCCCACCTGGGACGGATCGGCCCGGGGCTCCACCGGATCGACACGCCGGTCGGCCCGGTGGGCGCCGAGCTTCACCCGGATGGCCGGGTGACAGTCCTCAACGTCCCGAGCTACCGCCACGCCGCGGCGGTGGCCGTCGAGGTGCGCGGATCCTTTCCGGGGGGCCGGATCACCGGCGACGTGGCCTGGGGTGGCAACTGGTTTTTCGTGATCGATGCCGGGGCGCACGGGATTGAATTGGCCCCGGAGCGGACCGGCGAGCTGACCAATTTCGCGGCGCGGGTGCGCGCCGCGCTGGAGGCAGCCGGCGTGACCGGGGCCGGCGGCGCCGAGGTCGATCACGTGGCCCTTTTCGGCCCCTCCCCGCTCGTGGGGATCGACAGCCGCGACTTCATCCTCTGCCCGGGCCGGGTGTACGACCGCTCCCCCTGCGGCACCGGCACCAGCGCCAAGCTCGCCTGTCTCCACGCCGACCGGGCCTTGCGGCCCGGCGAGGTCTGGCG
>DATAHG010000191.1:0-2218 GCA_036263295.1 Thermoanaerobaculia bacterium
CAGGGGCATCTCCGGCTGCGCCGCGCGGACGGCGAAGAGATCCGGATTGCCGCCGGAGAGGTGATCGAGCCATGACCGGTGTGAAAAAGACGAAGGGCGCGGCCGAAGGGCTGCTGGTCCTGGTGGACGTGGGCAACACCAACACGGTGTTTGGCGTCTACCGGGGAGACGAGCTGATCGACAGCTTCCGGCTGTCGACCGACCGCGAGCGCACCGCCGACGAATACGGCTCGCTGCTCCTGCCGCTGTTCGGCCGGTCCGGGCTCGATCCCACCATGGCCGAGGCGGTGGTGATCTCCTCGGTGGTGCCGCCGCTCCACTTCACGCTCGACCACCTGGCCCGGCGGTACTTCGGGAAGAAGCCGCTGTTCATCGAGCCGGGCGTGCGGACCGGGATGCCGATCCGCTACGACAACCCGGCCGAGGTGGGGGCGGACCGCGTGGTCAACGCAGTGGCGGCCCGCGAGCGCTTCGGCGCGCCGGTGATCGTGGTCGATTTCGGCACCGCCACCACCTTCGACGTGGTGAACGCGGCGGGGGAGTACGCCGGCGGCATCATCGCGCCGGGCATCATGATCTCGGCCGAGGCGCTGTTCGCCCACGCTTCCCGGCTCTACCGGGTGGACGTGCGCAAGCCGGCCGAGCTGATCGGCAAGAACACGGCGGGCGCCATGCAGGCCGGCATCTACTACGGCTATATCGGCCTGGTGGACGGCATCCTGGAGCGCCTGCTGGCCGACATGCCGGACACCCGGACCGTGGTGGCGACCGGCGGCCAGGCCGACCTGATCGCCTCGGGCTCCAAATACATCCGCGAGGTGGACCAGATGCTCACCCTCGCCGGTCTCAAGCTGATCTACGAACGCAACAGCCGTGGATGACGATCACGCCTACTTCGAGGCGGTCGAAGAGATCTTC
Organism: Thermoanaerobaculia bacterium; assembly: GCA_036263295.1. GTDB lineage: Bacteria > Acidobacteriota > Thermoanaerobaculia > Multivoradales > UBA5704 > DATAHG01. The sequence goes on from DATAHG010000191.1 coordinate 919, forward strand.
GTCCGTCTCCGGGGGGCGCCGCTGCTGCTGTCGCCAGCCGACTGGCAGGTCGCCCGGCGCTGGCACCGCGACGGCGTGCCGCTCGACCTGGTGCGGCGGACGCTCGAACAGGTCTTCGAGAAGCGCAAGGAGCGCGGCTCCAAGGGGAAGATCTCCAGCCTGCGCTACTGCGCCCCGGCGGTGGACGCCGCCTGGTCCGAGCTGCGCGAGATGACCGCCCCGGGCGAGCGGTCCGAGGCTCCGGCCCTCGACCTCGTCGCCCGCCTGGAGAACCTCGCCGCCGCCCTCCCCGACACCCTGGCGGACCGCGAAGCCTTCCGGGGCCGCCTGCGCACCCTCGGCGGCGATCCGCAGACCATCGAAGAGCGCCTCGCCAGGCTCGACCGCGAGATGCTGGACAGCGCCCTGCGGTCCCTCGACGGCGACGGCCGCACCGAGGTGGATGCCGCGGTGGAGAAGACCCTGGGAGCCCTGGCGGGGCGGCTGCCGGCCAACGAGATCGAGCGCTCGCGGGAGCGCCTCCTGACCCAGGTCCTGCGCCGCCGCCTGGGGTTGCCGGTGCTGTCGCTGTTCTCGCCCGAGGCGGCGGGGGGGAGCCTGCCGGGGATCTAGTTCATCTGGCTCGGGGCGATCTGCCTGATTCCGCCGAAAAAATCCGTCTTTCTCTGGGCATGAGAAAACTTCATGCCCCGATGCTGGTCCCCGCCGCCGCCTTCGCCCTGGGAGCCTGGGCGGCCTTCCATCTGTCCTCCCTGTCTCTGCCTCTTCTGTCGGCCCTGGCCTTGGTGTCTCTGGGCTGGGGCCTCGGCCTCCGCCGCCGGGCCGGGTTGATCCTCGGCTTCGCGGCCCTCGGCCTGCTCGCCGCCGTGGTACGCGCGGGCCTCCCCGAGCGCCCGGCCGGCGGGCTGGTCCGCGACATGCCGGTCGAGGCCGAGGTCCGTGTCTCTGGCCACTGGAGCCGCGACGACGAAGGGTGGGCGGCCCCCGCCCGTCTGCTGCGCTGGACCCAGGCCGGCCAGACCCGGGAGGAGGAGGCCCTCGACGTCCTCGTCCATCTGCCCGATCCGGCAGCGGAGCCGCCCGCCCTGGGCACCACCCTGCGAGCGCGGGGGTATCTCAGCCGCTCGTCGGGGTTCGCGAACCGCTCCCCGGTGCCGCCCGGGCCGTGGCGGATCCGTCTCAAGAGCCGGCTCCTGATGGAGGTCGAAGCCCTGCCGGGCTTCGTGCCGGCCCTCTCGGGCGCCCTGCGGCGCCGCGTGGAGGTTGCCTTCGACGCCGCCGGCCCGGAGAGCCGGGGCGG
>DATAHG010000192.1:0-12930 GCA_036263295.1 Thermoanaerobaculia bacterium
CACATCGTGTCGGACGGCTGGTCGCTCGGCGTCATGGTGCGCGAGCTGGGCGTGCTCTACGAGGCGGCGCTGCGCGGAGAGCCGGCGGCTCTTCCCGAGCTGCGCATCCAGTACCCCGACTTCTCGGTCTGGCAGCGCCGCTGGCTCGACGGGCCGGTGCTCGACGGGCTGCTGGCTTACTGGCGCGGCCGGCTCGCGGGCGAGCTGCCGCTGCTCGACCTGCCGGCCGACCGGCCGCGCCCGGCGGTGCGCTCCGGCCGGGGCGGCCTGCGGCCGGTCTACTTCTCCGAGCAGCGCACGGCCGGCCTGCGGGCGGTGGCGCGCAACGGCGGCGCGACGCTGTTCATGACCCTGCTCGCCGCCTTCCAGACGCTGATCCACCGCTACACCGGCCAGCGCGACGTGCTGGTCGGCTCGCCGGTCGCGAACCGCGAGGCGCTGGAGACCGAGGCGCTGATCGGCTGCTTCATCAATACGCTGGTGCTGCGCGGCCGGCCGGCGCCGGACCGGCCGTTCGCGGCCCTCCTCGCCGAGCTGCGCGACGAGACCCTGGGCGCCTACGACCACCAGAGCCTCCCCTTCGAGCGTCTGGTCGAGGAGCTGGCGCCGGGGCGCGACCGCGGCCGCAATCCGCTGTTCGAGGTTTTGCTGGTCCTGCAGAACGCGCCGATGCCGCCGCTCCAGCTCCGCGACCTGCGCCTGGCCCTGGAGGAGATCGACGGCGGCACCACCAAGCTCGATCTGACCCTCCGGTTGGAGGAGCGCGGCGCCGCCCTGGCCGGCATGCTGGAGTACGACGCCGATCTCTTCGAGGCGGCCACGGCCGACCGCATCCTGGGGCACTTCGAGACCCTGCTCGCCGGCATCGCCGAAGGCCCCGGCCTGCCGCTCGAAGCCCTGCCGCTGCTGACCGCGGCGGAGCGCCTGGAGCTCGCGGCCTGGAACGACACCGGCTCGGCCGCCTCCGCGGCGGGGGCCGCCGCCTGCCTGCACGAGCTGGTCGCGGCGCGCGTCCAGCGCTCGCCGGACAGCGAGGCCGTGGTGGCGGACGTGGACGGCCACACCGTGCGCTGGACCGCGGCCGAGCTGAACGCCCGGGCCAACCGCCTGGCCCACCGCCTGCGGGCGCTCGGCATCCAGCCGGAGGAGCGGGTCGGCGTCTGCCTGCGCCGCACGCCGTCGCTGATCGCTGCCCTGCTCGGCGTGCTCAAGGCCGGCGGCGCCTACGTGCCGCTCGACCCGGCCTACCCGCAGGATCGCCTCGCCTTCATGCTGGCCGACTCCGGGGCGCGGGTGGTGCTGACCGAGGAGGCGCTCTCCGGCCGCCTGTCGTTCTTCGCCGGCCGCGTCATCCGCCTCGACGCGGGCCCTGCTGGAGGACGAGACGCCGAGGAGATCGCGCAGTTCCGGGACAGCGACCCGGCCCTCCTGCCGGGCGCCCATCCCCTGCCGGACAACCTGGCCTACCTGATCTATACCTCGGGCTCGACCGGCCGTCCGAAGGGGGTGGCGATCGAGCACCGCAGCGCCGCGGTCATGGTGCGCTGGGCGGCCGAGGTCTTCCCGCCGGAGGACCTCGCCGGGGCGCTCGCCTCGACCTCGGTCTGCTTCGACCTCTCGGTGTTCGAGATCTTCGTGCCGCTCGCGGCCGGCGGACGGGTGATCCTGGCCGACAACGCGCTCGCCCTGCCGGCGCTGTCGGCCGCCTCCGAGGTCACCCTGATCAACACCGTGCCGTCGGCGATCGCCGAGCTGGTGCGGAGCGGCGGCCTGCCGCCGTCGGTCCGCACGGTCAATCTGGCCGGCGAGCCGCTCAAGGCCGCCCTGGTCGAGCAGATCTACGCCGGCAGCCGGGCGGAGCGGGTGCTCAACCTCTACGGCCCGTCCGAGGACACCACCTACTCGACCTACGCCCTGGTGCCGCGCGGCACGGCGGCGGTGTCGATCGGCGTGCCGCTCGCCGGCAGCCGGGTCCACCTGCTCGGCTCCTCCTGGGCCGAGCCGGCGCCGGTCGGCGTGCCGGGCGAGCTCTGCCTGGCGGGAGACGGCCTGGCCCGCGGCTACCTCGGCCGCCCCGACCTCACCGCCGAGCGTTTCGTGCCCGACCCCTTCGGCGGTCTGTCCGGACAAGGGGGCAAACGCCTCTACCGCACCGGCGACCTGGCGCGCTGGCGCGACGACGGCCAGCTCGACTTCCTCGGCCGCCTCGACCATCAGGTCAAGGTGCGCGGCTTCCGCATCGAGCTCGGCGAGATCGAGGAGGTGCTGGCCCACCATCCCTCGGTCAAGGAGGTCGTCGTGGTGGCCCGCGAGGACCTCTCGATCGGCAAGGCCCTGGTGGCCTACGTGGTGCCGCGCGAGTCCTGGGTCCTGGAGGCCTGGGGGCTCGGCGCCTGCGATCTCGGCGAGGGCGAGGGCGCCGCCCCCGGCAACGCCAACGGCCATCACGAGCCCGACCTCGCGATTACTCTGCGCGGCTTCCTGAAGACCCGGCTGCCGGAGTACATGGTGCCGTCGTTCTTCGTCGAGCTGCCCGAGCTGCCGCTCACCCCCAACGGCAAGGTGGACCGCAAGGCCCTGCCGCTGCCGGGGACGGCCGGCGGCGGCGCCGAGCGGGTGCTCCCCCGCGGCGCCGTCGAGGAGCAGGTGGCCGGCCTCTGGGCCCAGGTGCTCGGCCTGCCCGAGGACGCCGAGATCGGCGTCTTCGACAGCTTCTTCGACCTCGGCGGCCATTCGCTGCTCGCCACCCAGCTCGTGTCGCGCCTGCGCGAGGCGTTCGAGATCGAGATGCCGCTCGCCCGGCTGTTCGAGACCCCGACCGTGGCCGGGCTCTCCCGCCGGGTCGAGGAGGCGCGCGCCGCCGCCGCCGGCACGGCCCCGCTGATGCGTCCGGTGCCGCACCCCCTGGGGCAGCCGCTGCCGCTGTCGTTCGCCCAGGAGCGCCTCTGGTTCCTCGACCGCATGCAGCCGGGCGCGGCCTACAACCTGCCGCTCGCGATCCATCTGACCGGGGGGCTCGATCCGGCCCGGCTCTCGGCGGTGTTCGAGGAGATCGTGCGGCGCCACGAGACCCTGCGCACCACCTTCCCCGAGCACGACGGCGACCCGGTGCAGGTGGTGGGCCCGCCGTTCGCCTGGGAGCTGCCGCTGGTCGATCTGACCGGCGTCTCCGGCGCCTACGGCCGCGCTCTCGCCCTCGCCCGCGAGGAGGCCCTGCGGCCGTTCGACCTCACCGGCCGCAATGGGGGCCCGCTGCTGCGCACCACCCTGATCCGCCTGGCGGCCGACGACCACCTGCTGGCCTTCAACATGCACCACATCGTCTCGGACGGCTGGTCGCTCGGCGTGCTGCTCGAAGAGGTCGCGGCGCTCTACGGGGCGTCTCTGGCGGGCGAGCCGTCCCCCCTGCCGGAGCTGCCGGTGCAGTACGCCGACTTCGCCCTCTGGCAGCGCGACTGGCTGCGCGGCGAGGAGCTGGAGCGCCAGATGGGCTTCTGGCGCCGCCAGCTCGAAGGCGCCACCGCCCTCCTGGAGCTGCCGACCGACCGGCCGCGCCCGCAGGTGCAGAGCAGCCGCGGCGCCTGGCAGCCGGTGTCGCTCCCCGGCGAGCTGGTGCGCGACCTCGGCTTCGGCCGGCGCCAGGGGGTCACCCTCTTCATGGTCCTGCTCGCCGCCTGGCAGACCCTGCTCTTCCGCTACACCGGCCAGCGCGACCTCTCGGTGGGCAGCCCGATCGCCGGCCGCAACCGCGGCGAGACCGAGCGCCTGATCGGCTTCTTCGTGAACACCCTGGTGATGCGCGGCGACCTCTCGGGCAACCCGACCTTCGAGGAGCTGCTGGCGCGGGTGCGGCGGGTGGCGCTCGCCGCCTACGCCCACCAGGATCTGCCGTTCGAGAAGCTGGTCGAGGAGCTCAAGCCGGTGCGCGACATGAGCCACCAGCCGCTGTTCCAGGTCATGCTGACCCTCCAGAACGCGCCGCTCGGCAAGATGGCCCTGCCGGGGCTGTCGCTCACCCCGGTCGAGGTGGGATCGTCGGGCTCGAAGTTCGACCTGACGCTCGTCCTTACCGAGGAGACCGACGGCGTCCACGGCCAGCTCGAATACAACACCGATCTGTTCGACGCGACCACGGCGGCGCGCCTCGCCGGCCACTTCCGGGTCCTCCTCGAAGCGATCGCCGAGTCGCCGCGGCAGACCGTGGCGGCCGTGCCGCTGCTCACCCTGCCCGAGCGGCATCAGCTTCTCACCGAGTGGTCCGAGGCGCATCCGGAGCCGTTCGGCCCCTGCGTCCACCACCTGCTGGAGCGCCAGGCCGGGATCCGGCCGCGGGCCGTGGCCTGCGTCCACGAGCAGGAGAGCTGGACCTACGCCGAGCTGAACCGGCGGGCCAACCGGATGGCCGGGTACCTGCGCGGCCGCGGGATCGGCCTGGAGTCGCGGGTCGGCCTCTATGTCGAGCGCGACCTCGGCATGCTGGCCGCCATGTTCGGCGTGCTCAAGGCCGGCGCCGCCTACCTCCCGTTCGACTCGGCCTTTCTTGGCGAGCGGCTGGCTTTCGCGCTGCAGGACGCCGAGGTCCCCATCCTCCTGACCCAGGAGCGGATGATGCCGAAGCTCGCGGCGCTCGACCTGCCGGGCGTCGAGATCGTCCGCCTCGACGCCGATTGGGAGGCGATCGAGGCCGGCGGGTCCGACGAGAACCCGGGCTGGCCGGTCGACGATCTCAACACCGCCTACGTGATCTACACCTCGGGCTCGACCGGCACGCCCAAGGGGGTGACGGTGCCCCACCGCGGGGTGGTGGCCTACACGGAGGCTTCGGCGGACATCTTCCAGGTGACGCCGGAGGACCGCAACCTGCAGTTCTCCTCGATCAGCTTCGACGCCAGCGTCGAGGAGATCTACACCTGCCTGGCGCGCGGCGCCACGCTGGTGGTACGCGGCGAGGCGCAGGAGGGGGTCTCCGAGTTCCTGCGCCGCGTCGAGGACTACGGGATCACGGTGATGCAGGTGCCGACCGCCTACTTCCACCAGATGGCGGCGGCCATGGAGACCGAGGGCCTGCCGTTCCCACCGAAGCTGCGCCGGCTGATCGCCGGGGGCGAGCGCATCCTGCCGCAGCGCCTGGTCTCCTGGTGGAAGCGGGCGCCGGAGCGGCTGCGGTTCGTCAACGGCTATGGTCCGACGGAGACGACGGTCGCGGTCACCATGTGCTGCTTCCCCGGCCCGGTGGCGATCGACGAGCGGCTGAACGAGGTGCCGCTCGGCTATCCGCTGCGCTACGTCCACGCCTACGTGGTCGACCGCTGGATGCAGCCGGTGCCGGTCGGCGTGTCCGGCGAGCTGCTGATCGGCGGCGTCAGCCTCGCCCGCGGCTACCTGCGGCGTCCGGACCTCACGGCGGACCGCTTCATCCCCAACCCGTTCGCCCCGGTCGGCGGCGAGCCGGGAGACCGCCTGTACCGCACCGGCGACCTCGTGCGTTCCCTGCCGAACGGCATGCTGGAGTTCCTTGGCCGGCTGGACGACCAGGTCAAGGTGCGCGGCTTCCGCATCGAGCTGGGCGAGATCGAGGCCGTGCTGTCGCGCCACGGCGGGGTGCGCGAGGCGGTGGTGCTGGCGCGCGACGACGGGGCCGGCGGCGGGGGCGGGGACAAGCGCCTGGTGGCCTACGTCTCGACCCAGGGGGAGCCCGGGCCGACCGTGGCCGAGCTGCGCGAGTTCCTGGAGCGGCACCTGCCGGCCTACATGGTACCCTCGGCCTTGCTGGTGCTGCCGGCGCTGCCGATGAACGTGCACGGCAAGGTGGACCGCAAGGCCCTGCCGGACCCCCGGGTGGTCCAGGCGCCGCAGCGGGCGGAGTACGTGGCCCCGGCCGGCGAGCTGGAAGAGAAGATCGCCGAGGCCTGGCGGGAGCTGTTCGGGCTCGATCAGGTGGGCGTCCACGACAACTTCTTCGACTCGGGCGGCAACTCGCTGCTGATCGTCAAGCTCCACAGCCGCCTGCAGAAAGTCCTGGGCCGGGAGTTCCCGCTGGTCGAGATCTTCCAGCACCCGACCATCAGCGCCCTGGCCGCGAGCCTCGGCGCCGGGGCGGCCGGAGAGCCCCAGAAGCCGTCGGTCGCCGTGCAGGCCCGGGCCCGCACCGACACCCGCCGGGAGTCCATGCGGCAGCTCCAGGAGCGCCGCGGCCAGCGCCGCAATCAGAGAAACGAACGTTGAGGGCTTTTCCATGAGCGAGACCCAGCCCGATTCCCCCCAGGGGATCGCGATCGTCGGACTGTCGGCCCGTTTCCCCGGCTCGGGGGACGTGGATGCCTTCTGGCGCAACCTGCGCGACGGCGTCGAGTCGATCACCTTCTTCACCGAGGAGGAGCTGGCCGGCGCCGGCGTCGACCCGCTCCAACTCGCGGACGACCGCTACGTGCGCGCCAAGGCGGTGCTCGACGGCGCCGACCTGTTCGACCCGGCCTTCTTCGGCTTCACGCCGCGCGAGGCCGAGTACATGGACCCCCAGCACCGGATCTTCCTGGAGTGCGCCTGGGAGGCCTTCGAGGACGCCGGCTACGACCCCGGCCGCCTCTCGTCGCAAGGAGCCGGACGGGCGGGCGTCTTCGCCGGCACCGGCGAGAGCACCTACATGATCCTCAACCTCCTCCCCCACGAGGAGCTGCTCGCCAAGATGGGGGCCTTGCAGGCCATCCTGCTCAACGACCGCGATTTCCTCTCGACCCGGGTGTCCTACAAGCTCGACCTCAAGGGTCCCAGCGTCACCGTGCAGACCGCCTGCTCGACCTCGCTGGTGGCGATCCACATGGCCGCCCAGAGCCTGCTGGCGGGGGAGTGCGACATGGCGCTCGCCGGGGGCGTCTCGATCAGCGTGCCGCTCCTCGGGGGCTACACCTACCAGGAGGGGGGCGTGCTGTCGCCGGACGGCCACTGCCGCGCCTTCGACGCCGAGGCGGGCGGCTCGGTGGTCGGCAACGGCGCCGGCGCCGTGATCCTCAAGCGGCTGGCCGACGCCCTGGAGGACGGCGACCACGTCTACGCCGTGATCCTCGGCTCGGCGATCAACAACGACGGCTCCAGCAAGGTCGGCTTCACCGCCCCGAGCGTCACCGGCCAGGCCGAGGCGATCTCCGAGAGCCTGCTGATGGCCGGGGTCGAGGCCGACACCATCGGCTATATCGAGACCCACGGCAGCGGTACCCCGCTCGGCGACCCGATCGAGATGGAGGCCCTGAACCAGGCCTTCCGCGCCGTCACCGACGAGAAGCGCTTCTGCGCCATCGGCTCGATCAAGACCAACGTCGGCCACTGCAACACGGCGGCCGGCGTCGCCGGCTTCATGAAGACCGTGCTGTCGCTCCACCACCGCACCGTGGTGCCGAGCCTCAACTTCCGGCAGCCCAACCCGCAGATCGACTTCGCGGACAGCCCGTTCTACGTCAGCACCGCGACCACCCCCTGGAAGCGGGGGGACGCGCCGCGGCGGGCCGGCGTCAGCTCCTTCGGCCTCGGTGGCACCAACGCCCATGCCGTGCTGGAGGAGGCGCCGGAGCCGCCGTCCTCCGAGCCGTCGCGCCGCCCCTGGCAGCTCCTGCCGGTCTCGGCCCGCTCGGCCGGCGCCCTCGATATCGCGGCGGAGCGCCTGGCGAAGCACCTGGAGTCCCACCCGGACCTGGAGCTGGCCGACGTCGCCTTCACCCTGCAGATGGGGCGCAAGGGGTTCGATCACCGCCGCTCCGTGCTGGCGCGGGATGCGGCTGACGCCACGGCGGCGCTGCGCGACCCGAAGCGCTGGATCGCCGGGATCCGCGAAGGCGCCGCGGCGGCCGGCGGCCGGCCGGTGGTCTTCCTGTTCCCCGGCCTGGGCGACCAGTACGTGGACATGGCGCGCGAGCTGTACGAGCTGGAGCCCGCCTTCCAGGAGGCGTTCGACCAGGCCTGCGAGTTGCTGGAGCCCGAGATGGGGATCGACCTGCGCGAGGTGGTCTTCTCGGAAGGACCCGCCAAGACGGCGTCCGGCTCCCAGGGCCCCGACCTGCGGGCCATGCTGCGGCGCGACGCCCCGGCCGCGGACTCCGCCGCCGCTCGCCTGGCCGAGACCTCGGTGGCGCAGCCGGCCTGCTTCGCGGTCGAGTACGCCCTGGCCCGGCTGCTCATGGACTGGGGGGTGCGCCCGCAGGCGATGATCGGCTACAGCATCGGCGAGTACGTGGCGGCCTGCCTGTCCGGCGTCCTGGCTCTCGAAGACGCCGCCCGGCTGGTGGCGCGGCGGGCGAAGCTGATCGCCGGCCTGCCCGGCGGCGCCATGCTGGCGGTGCCGCTCGCCGAGGAGGAGGTCCGCCCCCTGCTGTCGGAGGTGGACCCGGGCCTGTCGATCTCGGCCACCAACGGCCCGCATTTCTGCGTGGTCGGCGGCACCCCCGAGGCGGTCGCCGCGCTGGAGAAGCGCCTGGCCGAAAAGGGCGCCGCCTGCATCCAGCTCCAGACCACCCATGCCTTCCACTCCGCCATGATGGAGCCGGCGGTGGCGGCGTTCACGGAGAGGGTGGGCGAGACGGAGACCGCCGAGCCGCAGATCCCCTACCTCTCGAACGTCACCGGCACCTGGGTGACCGCCGCCGACGTCGCCGATCCGGCCTACTGGGCCCGCCACATGCGCGGCACGGTGCGCTTCGCCGAAGGGGTGGCGGAGCTGCTCCAGAAGCCCGAGCGGGTCTATCTGGAGGTGGGGCCGGGCGGCACGCTCGGCACCCTGGTCAAGCAGCATCCGGCGGCGGGATCCGGCGTGGTCACCGCGGCCGCGCTGCGCCGCGGCTCCGAGGGGCGGTCGGACGTCGAGGTCCTGTTCGAGGCGGTGGCGCGGCTCTGGACCGTCGGCGCCGAGGTGGACTGGGCCGGGGTCTCGTCCCACGAGCGGCGCCGGCGGGTCCGCCTGCCCACCTATCCCTTCGAGCGGGTGCGGTGCTGGATCGACCCGCCCAAGGCCGGCCAGCGCCTGGCCGCGGCGGCGGGCGGCGTCGCCCCCGGCGCGGTCCACGCCACCCGCCGTGCTGACCTCGCCGACTGGTTCTACACCCCGGTCTGGCGGCAGTCGTCGCCGGTGACGCGGGTCTACCACGGCCCGAACGGCGCCCCCCTCGGCGGCGGCTGGCTGCTGTTCCTCGATGAAGCCGGCCTCGGCGACCGCCTGGCGGCGCGGCTGCGGGCGCGCGGCGAGGAGGTCTGGACCGTCCGGCAGGGCGCCGAAGGCGGCGGCTTCCGCGAGGAGGGCGAGCAGGCGTTCGCCGTCGAGCCGGCGCACAAGGACGGCTACGTCCAACTCGTCAAACGCCTGCGCGAGAGCCGCGAGGGGCAGCAGCTCCCGGCCCGCATGCTCCACCTCTGGAGCGTGACGCCGGACGGCCCCGAGCCGTCGTTCGCGGCGGCCCAGGCCGCCGGCCTCTACAGCCTGGTCTTCCTGGAGCAGGCCCTCACCGAGAGCGGCGCCGACCACTCGCCGATCCGCATCGGCGTGGTCTCCAACCACCTCCACGAGGTAGTGGACGGCGACCGCGCCGAGCCCGCCAAGGCCACCCTGTTCGCGGCCTGCAAGGTGATCCACCAGGAGTCCTCCCGCCTGACCTGCCTGGGGGTGGACGTGACCCTGCCCCAGAACGACAAGGAGGCGGAGCGGTTGGCCGACCAGCTCCTGGCCGAGATGGAGCCGGCGCCCGACGCCCCGGCCGAGCCGGCGGTGGCCTACCGCGGCCGCCTGCGCTGGGTGCGCACCTTCGAGGAGGTCGCCCTGCCGGCCGAGGCGGCGCGCGCCAGCCGGCTGCGCGATGCCTCGCAAGGTGGCGGGGCCTACCTGGTGACCGACGGCGTCCACGGCGTGGGCCCGGCGATCACCGCCTTCCTGGCCGGGCCGCAGAACGCCCGGGTGGCGGTCGCGGTGGCCCCCGACTTCCCGCCGCGCGAGCAGTGGGAGAGCTGGCCGCAGGCTCCCGCCGGCCCCGCGCCGGCCGGTCTCCCGGGCGGCCAGGCGCCGGATCCCGTGGCGGCCGCGGTCAAGCGGCTCCTCGCCCTGGAGAAGACGGCCGGCGACCGCCTGCTGGTGGTGCGGGCCGACATGGCCGACCGCGCCGGGGTGCGCCAGGCGTTCGAGCAGGCGCGAGCCCGTTTCGGGGCGCTCCACGGCGTGTTCCACACCGGCGGCACCTTCATGGGCGGCCTGATCCAGCTCAAGAATCGCGAAGGGCTCGACGCCTCGCTGGGGCCGGTCGTGCGCGGCGCCGAGGCGCTGCTGGCCGAGGCCCGCGAGCAGCAGCCCGGGCTCGACTTCGTGGTGTTGTCGTCCTCTACCCTGGCGATGACCGGCGGCCTCGGCCAGCTCGACCTCGCCGCCTCGGGCGCCTGGCTCGATGCCCTGGCCCTGCGCCAAGAGCACGACGGCGGGCCGTTCACCGTGGTGGTCCATTGGGACCCCTACCACTGGGACAGTTGGCTGGCCGGCGGCGTCGGCCCGGTGACCGGCGTGCAGGCCGAGGAGGCGCAGAAGGACCTGGAGGAGAACGTGGTGGCCTCCGGCGACAGCGCCGAGGCCCTGCGCCGGCTGCTCGGCGCCACCCTGCCGCGGGTGGTCGTCTCGGCGCGCGACCTCCAGGACCTGATCGTCCAGACCGACGCCTTCACCACCGAGGCCTTCCTGGCCCAGATGGCGAAGGCCCACCCGGGCGGCACTCACAGCCGGGCCGGCCTCTCCACCGAGTACGCCGAGCCGGGGAGCGAGCTCGAAGAGAAGGTGGCGACGATCTGGCAGGAGCTGTTCGGCATCGACCGTATCGGCGTCCAGGACAACTTCCTGGAGCTCGGCGGCCACTCGCTGCTGGCGATCCAGCTCATCACCCAGGTCCGCAACATCTTCGGGGTGGACCTGCCGGTGACCGTGCTGTTCGAATCCCCCACCATCGCCGAGCTGGCGAAGGCGATCACTGAAGCGCAGGGGGAGGAGGAGAGCCCCGAGGACCTGGAAGCCCTGCTCGCCATGGTCGAGGGGCTGTCGCCGGAGGAGGCCATGCAGCGCATGTCCGACGCGATGGGGGAGGAGGCGCACGGCGGCTGAGGCCGCCCGTCCAGAGGTACCCCCATGAGCCCCATGAGCACCGCTGAGCGGCTCTGGTTCAGAGACTTCCTCGATCCCGCCCCCATCTTCTCAGGACAATCGGCAGGACAAGGAGCCCGAGAATGAGCGATTCCCCGGACAAGCCGATCAACGACCGGCTGTCCTCGCTGACGCCGGAGCAGCGCGCCCTCTTCGAGATGCTGCGCAAGAAGAAGGCGGCGCCGAAGCTCGACCTGAAGCCGCCGCCGGTCCACCGCCGCGCCCCGGCCGAGCACTGGCCGCTCTCCTTCGACCAGGAGCGCCTCTGGTTCCTGTACGCGATGGACCCGCGGGACACGGCCTACAACATCGACACCGTGACCCGCCTGGCCGGCCGGCTCGACGTCGGCGCCCTGCGCCAGGCCTACCTGGAGATCGCCCGCCGCCACGAGATCTGGCGCACCCGCTTCCCGACCGTGGACGGCTGGCCGGTGCAGGTCATCCACGAGGAGGTCGAGCTCGACCTCGGCTTCGCCGACCTGCTCGGCCTGCCCGAGGAGCGCCGGCTGCCCGAGGCCCACCGCCTGCTGGTCGAGCACGCCCGCCACCCCTTCGTGCTGGAGGAGGGGAACCTGGTGCGCGCCTCGATGGTCCGCCTGGCGGAGGAGGAGCATTACTTCGTCCTCACCGTCCACCACATCGTCACCGACTGGGTGACCTTCCAGATCTTCTGGGGCGAGCTGATCACCCTCTACGAGGCGTTCTCGGGCGGCCGGCCGTCGCCGCTCCCGGAGTTGCCGGTGCAGTACGCCGACTTCTCGGTCTGGCAGCGCGAGTGGATGCAGGGGGAGATCCTGGAGACCTACCGCCGCTACTGGACCGAGAAGCTGGCCGGGGCCCCGCTGGCGCTCGACCTGCCGACTGACCGGCCGCGGCCGACCGTGCAGTCGCGCACCGGGGACCGCGCGCGGATCTTCTTCGACGCCGCCCGGGCCAACGGCTTGAAGGCGCTCGCCCGCCGCGAGGGGGTCACCCTCTTCATGACCATGCTGGCGATCTACCAGGCGGTGCTCTCCCGCCATTCGGGGCAGGACATCGTCCTGGTCGGCACCGCCAACGCCAACCGCAACCGGCCGGAGATCGAGCCCTTGCTCGGCTTCTTCCTCACCCAGCTCGTGTTCTGCACCGATCTGGGGGGGGACCCGACGCTGCGCGAGCTGCTCCAGCGGGTGCGCGAGGTCGCCCTCGGCGCCTACAAGCACCAGGAGATGCCGTTCAGCAAGCTGGTCGAGGCCCTGCAGCCGGAGCGCGACCTCAGCCGCCATCCGGTCGTCCAGGTCATCCTGCTGGTGCTCGACGGCCACTTCGGCAAGTTCCACTCGCCCGGCCTCGACATCAGCGCCGTGGACATCCACGACGAGACCGCGCGCTACGAGCAGATGATCGGCGTCTGGGACGCCCCCGACTCGATCTACGGCTGGTGGGAGTTCCAGGACGTCCTCTTCGACCCCTCGACCATCGCCCGCCAGCTCGACAGCTTCCACCTTCTGGCCGACGCCCTGCTGGAGAACCCCGACCGCCGTCTCTCCGAGGTGCCGGTGATGACCGCCGAGGCCCGGCATCAGGCGCTGGTCGCCTGGAACGCGGCCGGCGCGCTGCCGGTCGCCCGCGGGACCCTCCACGGCCTGGTGGCGGCACGGGCCGCCGCGGCCCCCGACGAGATCGCCCTGGTCCACCGCGGCAAAACCCTGACCCGGGCAGGGCTCGCGGCGCGCTCGGCCGCCATCGCCCGCGCCCTGCGGGCCGCCGGGGTCGGGCCGGAGGCGCGGGTGGCGGTC
>DATAHG010000193.1:0-1747 GCA_036263295.1 Thermoanaerobaculia bacterium
ACCCTGCGCGCCGGCCGCCCGGGCGAGTCCTACGAGTCGCTGCGCGGTCCGTTCAACCTCGAAGGCAAACCGATCCTGGTCGATCCGGCGGGCCCCTTCGACACCCCGATCACCGGCAGCCAGCGCGTCAAGGTCCAGGAGAACACCCGCCGCGCCTGGCTGACCGCCTACCTGCCGACCGCGGTCCTGCGGGCCGAGGACGCCGCCCGGGCCCTGGAGGACCTCCTCGCCCAGGCGCCGGTGGCGCGGATCGAGATCGCCGGGGGCTCGGCGAGCTAGTCCCCGCCCGGGAATGAATTCCCGGGCTATCAGGGCAGCGTCGGATAAATCCGACTTCAAGCCGCGCATCCGATCGTTTACATCAAAACAGCCCCTCCTGGAGCCCGGAAGAGTCTTTCTGATGCAGAACATCGTTCATTCGCATCAGAACAGCTCTGCCCGGGGACCCGGCAGGCTTGTTCTGCTGCAAAACACTCCTCCTGAGCAACCAGGAAGGCTTTGCCACCTGCCGGAAAAGGTTCTTCTGCTGCAAATCAGCTTGCGCCAGCTCCTGAGCAGAGTTTTTTTGATGCAAATCAACAGAGATCTGCTGCGGAAGAGCTCTGCCGAGTAACCCGCGAAAGGATTTCGGATGCAAAACAAAGCTTCCGGCCTCCTCGCATCCCTTCTCGCGTGCTGGGAGAAGTCTGCCGGGGTCCTCACGAAGGCTGCCGGGGCTCCGGCAAGGGCTCCCGGCAGCCTGGACAGGGCGTCTGCCCCCTCCGCCAGAGGTCACGAGGCGCCGGATGGATGAGCCGGCATGCCGGCGCGGTCATTCGCCTTCCGCAAGCTTGAGACGAGGCCGGGGAACAGCGTTATCTCCTCACCGGGTCTGCCAGGGGTCTTCCCGGGAAAGCCCGGCCGCCCGGCTGCCCAGAAAGTCGTCGATCAGGCGGCGGGCAATGCTGAGCGGGGCCGGCAGGCGGGGGAGGTCGTCGGCCGTGAACCAGCGGGCGTCTTCGATCTCGACGCCGTCGAAGCGGATCTCGCCGCTGACGTATTCGGCCGTGAAGCCGATCATCAGCGAGTTGGGGAACGGCCAGGGCTGGCTGCCGAAGTAGCGGACGTCGCGGACCTCGACCCCCACCTCCTCGCGGATCTCGCGCACCACGGTCTCTTCCAGGCTCTCCCCGGGCTCGACAAAGCCGGCGATGGTGCTGTAGACCCCGGGCGCGAAGTGGGGCGAGCGGGCGAGCAGCATGCGGTCGCCGTCGGAGATCAGGGTGATCACGGCCGGCGAGATGCGGGGGAAGTGATGGAGCCCGCAACGCGGGCAGTTGCGGGAGAGCTCGCCGGTCTCCGACAGCACCGTCTCGCCGCCACAACGGCCGCAGTAGCGGTGGTCGCGATCCCAGGCGACGATCTGGACCGCCCGCCCGGCGAGCTTCCAGGCCGCCTCGTCGAGCCCGCTCCAAAGCGCCCGCAGCCCCCGCAGCTCCATGCCCGCCGGCACCTCGGCGTGCGGCTCCAACTCGACCGCGAAGGCCGGCAGACCGTCGAGATCACCGACCGGATGGGCTTGGCCGGCGTGCAGCCCGAGAGCCACCCACTCCTCCCGCTCGGGCAGCCGGACGGCGCCCTCCTCCTCGACCCGGACCAGCAGCTCGTTGCCACGGAAGGCGAACCAGTAAGAGGGGCCTGTGCTCATGGGGCGGATGCTATCCGATCAGATCCGTGACAACACAGCGGGAAGTTGTCACGGTGCGAG
>DATAHG010000194.1:0-9750 GCA_036263295.1 Thermoanaerobaculia bacterium
GGAGGAGCGACCAGGGCGGATTTTCCCGGCCCGGCTCCGACCATCCCGGCAGATCCGGATAGGTCGCGAAGCGGCCGGACCGCCAGGCGTCGAGCATGCTGGAGATCGTCTCGCGCGGATCGCGGTAGAGGTAGACGAACAACGCGTCGGGATAGGCGGCGGCGAGGAACGGCACGCGCAGCGAGTTCTTGGGGGTCTTCTCCAGGAGCCGTAGCCCGGCTGGGGCTCCCGCCGCGGGGACCGGCGGCGGATTGCCATCGCGGTCGCGCACCCGGGCGAGGAACGCCGCGGTGAGGGCCCGGACGGTAGCCGGATCGGCGTCCTCGGCGGTCAGGCGGTTGGACTCCCAGCCGCGCGCCGCCGGCCGCAACTGCGGGATCCCTTCGATCACGCCGTGGCTCTCGCCGCCGAGGCTGTAGAGGCCCGGGGCCTGGGCCAGGGTCTCGAACAGCAGGCTCGATCCGGCGCGCGGCGAGGAAACCACGAAGACCGGCCGGTCGAAGGCGGGGGGCGGGGCGGGCGGCGAGGCCGTCATCAGGGCGGGGGAGGCGGCGGCGGTCGCTACCGGGGCCGAGGCGGCTCCCGCGGGCGGGGCGGCCAACTCGGGCGACAGGCCGGGCCGGATCACCATCTGGCGCACGATCTCGACCGCTTCGGAGCCGTTGGCGAGGCGCAGGCGTCCTTCGAGGCGGGCGAGGCGCGCCTGCAGACGGCCGAGGGCCTCCTGGTAGGCGGGCCACCCCTCGCGCCGCTCGCCGTGCACCGCCCAGAGGGCCTGCCAGTCGAGGCGGAAGCGGTCCAGCTCGGCCCGCAACTCGGCCGCGAGGCCGTCCTGCACCGTGAGGTCACGGACCAGAGAGCCGAGCAGCACCTCCTGCTCCCAGGGGGACATGACCACGGGGTGGTTGACCGTCTCGAAGGCCAGCTCGGGCTCGAAGTCTTCCTGGAAAGAGACGCGGCGGGGCGTTTCGGGGAGGGAGCCGCCGGCCGCTCCGAAGGGGCGCTCGCCGCGCGCGACGAGATCCCAGAAGGCGGCCGAGCCCACCGTGTCGCACACCAGGTGGATGCGGCGGGTGGGGTTCGGGTTGATCACGTTGTGGGTCTGCCAGGTGTCGAAGATCCAGACCTCGCCGGCCGCCATGTGGACCTCGCGGCTGCCGCAGAGGAAGGTCACCTCCGGGCGCGTGACCACCGGTACGTGGATACGGACCCGCCGCAGCCAGTAGTAGTTGGTGTCGGCGTGCGGCGTGGCTTCGGCGTTGCCGTCGAGGCGCATCAGCCGGGTGCGGCCGAGGACGGTGGAGAAGGCGGCGAGGGCCTGGCGCAGGTAGGGGCAGCGGGCGAGGTGCGGGGTGGGCCGCATCGCCCCCTTGGTGGCGTCATTGGCCGGGTCGCCGCCGGCCGCGATCAGTGGCAGGGCCGAGTTGCCGGGGTACCCCTGAGGGTGGGGACGCCAGTCCGCCTCCGGGACGGCGGCGATCTCCGCCGCGAGGCGTTCGGCGTCGAAGAGCAGGGGCAGCTTTACAAATTCCGTATCCAGTCTCATGGTCTCTTTCCTGACTCCGGCTTCTCAGATCGGGAGTGGGCTTCTATACTACCCGGCGATTCAGTCCAGTTTTCTTTTGTGCGGCGCAGCCGCTGAGGGAGCCCAGATGGAGCAGCCTGTTTCCGAGCTGACGCGCCAGCGCCGGCGCGCTCGCCAGAGAAGACAACGCAAGGCGGCGGCTTCGGGTGCCGCCCTGACCCTCGGGGTCGCCCTGGCGGCCAGCCCGGCCGCCCAGGCGGCGACGTTCACCGTCACCAATCTCGACGACGCCGGCGCGGGGTCGTTGCGCCAGGCCATCGAGGACGCCAACGGCGCCGCGGGCGCCGACACCATCACCTTCGACCCCGGGCTGAACGGCGCGATCACCCTGACCAGCGGACAGCTCTCGATCACCGACTCGGTGGACATCCAGGGCCCGGGCGCCGCGACCCTGGCGGTGACGGCCAACGACGCCTCGCGCGTGTTCTACCTCTACAACAACGCGTCGATCCTCGACGTCACGATCTCGGGCCTCACCATCGCGGGCGGCAACGCCAGCATCGGCGGCGGTATCGTCGACTTCGACGAGAACCTCACGCTCGACGCCGTCACGCTCACCGGCAACAGCGCCACCAGCGATGGCGGTGCCCTGTGGGCCGACGGCTTCAACATGACCCTCACCATCCGCGATTCAGTGATCACCGGCAACGCCGCCGGGGACGACGGCGGCGGCATCTACGTCGAGGACACCGGCGGTCCGCTGCTGATCCAGAACACCGTCATCTCCGGCAACCAGGCCAATGACAAGGGCGGCGGGATCTACTTCTACGATCCCGACGACGACGTCACCATCGACAACTCGACGATCTCCGGCAACACCGCCGGGAGCCTCGGCGGCGGGATCTACCTCTACAGCCCCGACGGCGGCAACTGGCTCATCACGAACACGACCATCTCCGGCAACGACGCCGCGGCCGGCGGCGGCCTCTTCTTCTACAGCGCCGACCATCCGCTGCTGATCCAGAACAGCACGATCTCGGGCAACCAGGCCACCGTGGGGAACGGCGGCGGCATTTACTTCTACAACCTCTACGCCGGCACGGTCCTGGACCACACCACCGTCGCCAACAATACGGCCGCCGGCAGCGGCGGCGGGATCTTCCTCAACAGCAGCGCGCTCACGCTGACCAACAGCATCGTGGCCGACAACACGGCGGCGACCGACAACGACGTGAGCAACGGTGTGGAAGCCTCCTTCGAGGTGTCCTTCAGCCTGATCGAGAGCCCGGGCGCGGCCACCATCACCGACAACGGCGGGACCATCCTCAACCAGGATCCCCAGCTCGGGCCGCTGCAGAACAACGGCGGGACGACCCTGACCCAGCGGCCGGCTCCCACCAGCCCGGCGGTGAACACCGGCGACCCGGCCTTCACGCCGCCGCCGGCCACCGACCAGCGCGGCGCCAACCGCATCCAGAACGGCCGCACCGACATGGGCGCGGTCGAAGTGGGCGCGTCGGGCACCATCCAGCTCACCGTGACCACAACGTCGGTCAACGAGAGCGCCGGCACCGTCACCATCACCGCCACCCGCACCGGCGGCAGCGACGGCGCCGTCTCGGTGACCTTCTCGACCAGCAACGGCACCGCCCAGTCGCCGGCCGACTACAACGGCACGGTCGGCACCCTGAGCTGGGCGGACGGCGACACCGCGCCCAAGAGCTTCACCGTCGCCATCCTCGACGACGCGGTCGTCGAGCCAAGCGAGACCTTCAACGTCACGCTCTCGAATCCGCAAGGCGGCGCCACCCTGGGGTCGAACGTCACCGAGGTGGTGACGATCGTCGACGACGACGCGGCGATCGCCGTCCCGGTTCCCACCCTTGGCGAGTACGGCATGATGCTGCTGACCGCTCTCTTCGGCCTGGGAGGTGTCCTCATGATCCGTCGCAAGAAGGGGCTCGCCGCCCCGATGCTGGTGGTGTCGATGGCTCTCGGCGCGGCCGGCGCTCCGGCGGAGGCGGCGGATCACCCCTCTTCGCGAGCCGAGTCCCGCGTCACGACCCTGGCGCGGATCCAGGCCGTGGGGGAGGAGGTCGTCATCCGCCTGTCGGACGGTACTACCTACCGGATCGGCGAGAAGAGCTTCCAGCTCGTCGACGGGCGCAAGGGGAAGGGGCACCACGGCACCACCCCCGAGCTGCGCTCCATCCCGGCGGACCAGCCGGTCTTCCTCAAGGTCCGGCACGACCGCACGGGCAAGGTCAAGCGCATCCGGCTGGAGCTGGCGGACAGCGCCGCGGCCGCCCAGGCGCGGTTGCAAGCCCAGCGCGACTAGGAAGAAGCAGGTAAGGCCGCCGAGGTGCCAGCCTTGGCGGCCGACTTCTCGGCCTGGGCCTGGCGCATCTGGGAGACGACCTCCTGGCCGCTGTAGAACAGGGCCGAGAGCTCGTTCTCCGGCTCGGCCAGCAGGGCCCGCTCGGTCTCGGTGGTGAGCACGCCGCGCGGAGTGAGGGCGTAGAACCGCACGCTCTCGGGACCGGGGAGGGGGTAGTCGCGCGTCCGGGTCATCAGGGGGAGGCTCTTCTGCGCCAGGGCGACCAGCTCCTTGGCGGCGTTGCGCACGTTCTCATGGGCGATGCCGCCCACCATGCCGCCGCCCGTGCGGTAGTAGAGGTTGGCCTCGCCGTTCCCGAAACAGGCCAGGGTCACGGTGGAGTTGGGCACCGCCATCTCCATCAGGAGACCGTAGGCGTCCTGCTCCTTGAGCTCGCCGGGCAGGCCGAGCGTCTCGGGGTTGGTCTCGATCGCCCGCCGGCGCAGGTTCATGTAGACCGCTTCCGGCGGCTGCTCCTGCTTGGCAGGCCTTTCGACTCCGGCCGGGCCGCCGGGTCTCCCCGCCGTGCCCTTGGCCGGCCCGGCCTCCGCCGCCTTCTTCTTCCGCATGTACCAGAGGATGACGATGAGAACGATGACGCCGATCGGTTCGAGAGGATGGATGTGCTTCATGCCTTGTCTGATCTCGCCAAAGTGGACCGGTCCCGCCGCGCCTCTCCGGAGGCGCCGCCACGACGTGGATTTCCTTCGTTGAGGGGATGCTACCGGAAGTGGGGCGCCAGCGCTAGGGGCTCGCGGAGAGAGCGGGAAAAGATTCTCGTCTTCGACTGTCCCGCTCTGTAGGGGTTGTCACACTCCTTAGCCGAAGGTCACATGTTGAGCGTTTCCCCGAGGCCCGGCTTACCGGGCATTTGTTGGAAACCATCTATTCAATTCTTTTAGGGAGAGAATGCCATGTCGAAGAAGATCGTGATCGTAGGGGGCGGCTCCTCCGGATGGATGACGGCGTCCTACCTCAAGAAGGCGGCTCCGGGGATCGACGTGACCCTGATCGAGTCGGCCAACATCAAGACGGTGGGCGTCGGCGAGGCCACGTTCAGCACGGTCAAGCTGTTCTTCGATTTCCTCGGCCTGGAAGAGAAGGACTGGATGCCGGCCTGCAATGGCAGCTACAAGCTGGCCATCCGGTTCGGCAACTGGCGGGCCGACGGCGGGCACTTCTACCACCCCTTCCAGCGCTATGAGATGGTCGAGGGCTACAACATGGCGGAGTGGTGGCTCAAGCTCAAGCGGGACGAAGAGGCGTTCGATTACGCCTGCTTCTCGATCCCGGCCATCTGCGACCGCAAGCTCTCCCCCCGCTATCTCGACGGTCGCGTCTTCGACGACAAGGTGCAGGACTACTTCTCCGGCTCGCAGGCCAAGAACAAGGTCCTCGCCAATCACAATGTTCAATATCCCTATGCCTATCACTTTGACGCGAGCCTTCTCGCCAACTATCTGATGGGTTATGCCACCCGGCGCGGCGTCCGCCAGATCGTGGACGACGTCGCCGAGGTCAAGCTCAAGGAAGACGGCTCGATCGATTGCGTCGTCACCAAGGAAAACGGCCCGATCGCCGGCGATCTCTTCGTCGACTGCACGGGCTTCCGCGGCCTCCTGATCAATCAGGCCCTCAACGAGCCCTTCATCTCCTTCTCCGATTCGCTGCTCTGCGACCGCGCCATCGCGCTGCAGGTGCCGCACGACATCGAGAAGGAGGGCATGAACCCCTTCACCTCGGCCACCGCGCTGAGCTCCGGCTGGGTCTGGAACATCCCGCTGTACGGCCGCGTCGGCACCGGCTACGTTTACTCCAGCCAGTTCATCACCCCGGAAGAGGCGGAGAAGGAGTTCCGCGCCTACCTCGGACCCGCGGCGGAGGGGGTGCCGGCCAACCACATCAAGATGCGGATCGGCCGCAACGAGCGCTCCTGGGTCAAGAACTGCATCGCGATCGGCCTTTCGAGCGGTTTCGTCGAGCCTCTCGAATCGACCGGCATCTTCTTCATCCAGCACGGCATCGAGGAGCTGGTCAACCACCTGCCGGGCGACACGATCGACGAGGCGATGGTCGGGAGCTACAACCGCGCGGTCGCCAACGCGATCGACGGCGTGCGCGACTTCCTGATCCTCCACTACTGCACGACCGACCGCAACGACACCGAGTTCTGGCGCGCCACCAAGCAGGTCGCCATCCCCGCGGAGCTGCAGGAGCGCCTGGAGATCTGGAAGAAGCGGCTGCCGAACGCCAAGAGCATCAACACGCGCTATCACGGGTTCGAGGCTTACTCCTACTCGGTGATGCTGCTCGGGCTCAACTATCAGCCC
The DNA here is from genome assembly GCA_036263295.1 of Thermoanaerobaculia bacterium. Classification (GTDB taxonomy): domain Bacteria; phylum Acidobacteriota; class Thermoanaerobaculia; order Multivoradales; family UBA5704; genus DATAHG01. Next base: position 6,233 of record DATAHG010000194.1, read on the forward strand.
GAGACCAGCCTGCCGGCGCTGGACCACCTGGACAGCGAAAAGGCCCTGGAGGCGTTCGCCGCCATCCGCGAGCGCACCGAGCACCTCGTGAAGACCCTGCCGACCCTGTACGACTACCTGAGCCACGTCCGCAACCAGGCCGCGGGCGCCGGGATCGCGGAGATGGCCGAGGTGGACGAGATGGCCGAGCTGGCGGAGATCGCCGCGGCGGGCTAGAGCACCCGAAAAAAGGCCGTCAACGACCGGCAGCCGGACCGTTCTGGTCCGCGCTGCCGGTTTTCATTTGGGGAGCGAAACGCGAGCGCAGCAGCTTCAGGTAGCTCAGCGTCGTCGGCCCGATCCCCATCTTCGACCGCCCCTCCTTGCGATAGATGAAGTGGATCGGCTCCTCGGCGATGGGGAAGCCGGCGCGGTGCGCCAGGATCAGGAGCTCCGGCAGGAACGCGAAGGCGTCGTTCTCGAACCGGAGGCTGCGCAGCACCTCGGCCCGGTAGACCCGGAAGCCGGAGGTCTTGTCCGCTACCCGCAGGCCGTAGAGCAGCCGCATCAGGTGGTTCATGGTGCCGGAGAGAAAGCGTTTCCAGAGCGGCGTGCCGTCCACCGCGCTGCCGTGCAGGAAGCGGGAGCCGATGAGCACGCCGGAGCCGCGGCGGCGGGCCGCGTCGAGCAGCCGGGGGATCTCCTCGGGCTGGTGGTTGAGATCGGCATCCATCGTCACCACCCATTCGGAGTCCGGGCGAACCGCCGCGAATCCCCGGCGGAAGGCGGCGCCGATCCCGCTCGGCTTTTCCTGGTAAAGAATCCTCAGGCCGGGGATCTCGGCTGTCAGCCTTTCGAGGATCTCGCGGGTGCGGTCCGTCCCCTCGACCACGTAGAGGATCTCGAGCTCGGTGCCGAGCGGCGCCAGCGCCCGGTGCAGCCGCCGGGTGAGAGGCTCGGCGTTCTCCTCCTCGTCGTAGGCCGCGATCACCACGGACACCCGGCTCATTATTTGACTCAATACTCGGGTCTCCGGGCCACCACCACCAGGTGGATCAGGCCGTCGCGTAGCGAGAAGTCCAGAGCCAGCGGATCGAGGCCGGCGGCCGCCAGCATCTCCCGGGCGTGGCGGCGGGAGCGCAGCCGGTTGACCTCGTCGGGGAAGAACCGGAAGGGGCGGCCCCGGAGGCGCGACCGCAGCCATTCGACCGGCGCCAGCACCCAGCGCGACGAGCCGAACTCGGGCGGCCAGAACAGCACGGCCACTCCGCCGGGCCGCAAGACCCGGCGGACCTCGCGCAGGATCGCGACCCCCTCCTCGATTGGAAAGTGTTCCATCACGCCCAGGTTCCAAAGCCCGGCGAGCGCCCCGTCGCGGAAGGGGAGGGTGTGCAGATCGCCGCTCGCCAGGGCCTGATAGGAGCCCTGGCCGCGCGCCTCGGCGAGGGCCTGGAGAGAGAAGTCGAGCCCCACCAGCCGCCGGTGCCGCGGCGGGATCGAAGCCGAGGCCTGGCCGCTGCCGCAGCCGGCGTCCACGAACACCCCGGAAGCCGGGAAGTAGCGCTCGGCATAGCTCCGGACCGCCGGGCGCAGCACGGCCTTGCGGACCAGCGCGGCGAGGGCGCCGAACAGCGCCGACTCCCGGCCGAGCCCCCGCCAGTGCCGTTCCCAGACGACTCGATCGGCTCCCTGTGGCTCCATCCCGGTTCCGTCCAAAGAGCCTGACATGCTAAGGTCCCGGCACTCGGATCGCAAGTTTTGCCATGACCGGCAACGTCCCGCTACCGCCCCCATCGCGCGAGTCCTTCCCCCGCCTCGAACTGGCCTGGGGTCTGCTGCTGCTTGCCGCCGGCGTCGGGGCGCGCCTCCTCTTTGTCGCGGTCTTCCCGACGGCGCCGGTCTCCGACTTCCGCGGCATCATCGATTTCGCCCTCGACCTGCGGGACAAGTCGCTGTTCGTCCCGGGCTACTACTGGGACGTCTTCAACCTGGGGCCGCCGCTCGTCCTCTCGGTCATCCTGCGGGTCTTCCCGGCCGATCCGGAGAGCACCGCCCGGCTCGCCACCGCGGTGTGGTGCGGCCTGATGCCGCTCTTTCCCTACCTCCTCTGGCGCGGCATCCTGCCGCTCTGGGTGCGGGTCACGACCGGCGCGCTCCTGGCGCTCTGGCCGGGGCAGGTCTTCTTCTCCGGCGTGGTGGCGCAGGACAACTGGGGGCTCGTCCCGGCCGTCGCCATGGGTTGCCTCGCCGTGCGGGCGCTCCTCGATCCCGACCCGCACCGGCCGGGCTATCCGTTGGCCGCGGGCCTGCTCTACGCGTTCTGCGTGGCGATGCGGCAGGAGATGCTGGGCGCTCTGCTGCCGCTGCTGGTGGCGGCCGGCGGCTTTACCCGCCGGGCTGGGTGGCGCCCGGCGCGGATCGCCGCCTGCGCCCTGGGGGTCGGCTTGCCGTTCCTGGCCCTCTGCGCCCAGCGGCAGAAGGTGACAGGGCACTTCGCCCTCTCCTCCGGGCATGCCGGATTCACCCTCCTCGGCACGGTCGTGCCCGGGGCGACTGCGGTGGACTGGAAGGATCCGGTCTCCTACATCGCCTCCGTCGAGCCCGGCCTGGTGCGCGACCGCCACCGGATGTTCCAGGAGGCCGGGCGGCTCGGGATAGCCGAGGTCCGGCGCCGCCCGGGCTTCCAGGCCCTGCGGGTCGCCGCGATGCTGGCCCGCTCCCCCTTCGCGAGCGACCCCGAGCTCCTGTACTGGAGCCTCGTGGCTCCGGACACCTTGCCGGCGCCGCTCCAGGCGCGCGGGCAGGCCTTCGCGTTCCGGGCCATGCCCCTGCTCAAGATCGAGATGCTGGGGATCCAGATCGCCTTCCTTACGGCTCTGGGGATGGGGCTCGCGCGGCGCAATCCGGCCATCCTGTTCCTGGCGGCGGCGGCGCTGCTCAAGGTAGGGCTGCACTCGGTGCTGGTCTTCCAGGCGCGCTTCTTCATGCCCGCCACGGGGCTGGAGCTGGTCGCCGTCGGGGTGGGGTTCTGGGAGATCGCGCGCAGCAGCCGGGGCTCGCGTCAGCCGGCCGGGATCCTGGCTGGCGCCGCTCTCCTGGCGGTCGGCCTGGTGACGGTCGCCCCCAAGCTCCACGACCGCGTCCGCAGCCTGGATCCGGACGACGAGCAGCGCACCTACCGCTTTACCCTCACCTCCTATCAGACCCCCGGGGCGCTCGACTGCGTGGTGCGGCGCGGCCGTCTGACCGCCCTGGGCGATACCGAGGCGACGCTGGAGACCCTGCGGACCCGGCCCGTCCCAGGCGAGCGGGCGGCCGCCGAGTGCGTCCTCCGGGCCGGAGGGGCGGCGGGGGGGGCGCTCCCGCCGATCCCCCTTGCCGTCGAGGTGCTCGACGGTTACGAGCCCGGCGGACAGGCCCGGCAGATGTTCCAGCGCGTGGAGATCGACGGCCGCGAGGTCTGGCGCCACGATCTGGCGGCCACGCCGGGGACGGGGTGGCAGGCCGCCCCGGCCGGGCCGATCGGCGGGGGAGAGGAG
>DATAHG010000195.1:0-1545 GCA_036263295.1 Thermoanaerobaculia bacterium
CGGGAGGCCAGGAGATCATGGCCACCCTCTTCGCCGAGTGCCACGACTTCGCGCCGCTCTATCTCTGGAGCCGCAACCGCAACCCGCGCGCCGACCGCTGGAAGAGCTGGGCCGGCCATGACGCGGCCGTGGGGTGGAAGAACCTGGTCCTGGCGCGGCTCGGGACCGGCAAGGAGACCACCGGCCACGCCTACCTGGCGCCCCCCTGGTCGGCGCCGGAGGCGGTGAGCGCGGATGTGGTGGTGTCGCGTTGCGGCGACACCTACGTGGCCCTGGTCACCTCCGGCGGCTGGGACGTCGGCCCGGCGCAGCAGCGCTTCGCCGAGTACTACGCCGGGGACCGCAACTTCGCCGGCTCGTGGGCGGCGGTGCCGCGGCGCCAGCCCGCCTCCGTCGCCCTGGAGGTGGGGCGGCGGTCGGAGGCCGGCGATTTCGAACAGTGGAAGGCCCGGGCCGCGCGGGCCCTGTTGAATGTGGAGGAGGGGGAGCTGCGTTTCGCGGCGAGCGACGGCACGCCGTTCACCTTCCTCCCCGGAGAAAAAGCATCGGTCGGCGGCCGGCCTCTCGATCCGCGCGGGTATCCGCGGCTCGCGGGGCCGTTCCTGTCGAGCCCCAGCCCAGGCACCTGGACGCTCTCGCTCGGCGAGTTGCAAGGAGGACCCCAAGAATGAACATCAAGTCCGGATTCGGCCTGCTCAAGGAAGCTTTCAACGAATGGAAGGACGACGACGCCCTGGAGCTCGGGGCGGCGCTCGCCTACTACACGATCTTCTCCATCGCCCCGATGCTGCTCGTGGTGATCGCCATCGTCGGCCTGATCTATGGCCGCGAGGCGGTGCAGGGGCAGATCGTCGGGCAGATCCAGGGTCTGGTCGGCCGCCAGGGGGCGGAAGCCGTGCAGACCATGCTCGCCAACGCCGGCCAGCAGAAGGGCACCGGGATCTGGGCCACCGTGGTCGGCCTGGTGACCATCCTGTTCGGCGCCACCGGCGTCTTCGTGCAGCTCCAGTCCTCCCTCAACCGCGTCTGGGACGTCCAGGTAAAAAAGGACCGGGGAGTGGTGAAGGGGCTGGTCAAGGCCCGCATCGCCGCCTTCGGGATGCTCCTCGGGATCGGCTTCCTGCTGCTGGTCTCGCTGGTGGTCTCGACCCTCGTCGCCGGTCTCGGCGAGTACGCGAACCGGCTGTTCCCGGGCGCCGAGGTGCTGATCAAGATCCTCACCTTCGTGCTCTCTTTCGGTCTGGCGACGGTGTTGTTCGCGATGATCTACCGCTTCCTGCCGGACGTGAAGATCCAGTGGCGGGACGTCTGGTTCGGGGCCGGGGTGACGGCCCTGCTGTTCGCGATCGGCAAATACCTGATCGGCCTCTACCTCGGCAACAGCTCGGTGGCCTCGACCTACGGCGCCGCCGGCTCGCTGGTGATCCTGCTGCTGTGGATCTACTACTCCACCCAGATCCTCTTCTTCGGGGCCGAGCTCACCCAGGCCTGGGCGAAGCACCACGGCTCGCGGATCGAGCCCAGCAAGGACGCCGTGCCGGTCGA
>DATAHG010000196.1:0-6022 GCA_036263295.1 Thermoanaerobaculia bacterium
CCGGATGTTTGCCATCGCCGCCCGACGCATGGGTTACCGGGTCCACACCCTCTCCCCGGAGGACGACACCCCGACCGGCCAGGTGGCGGACCGCGAGGTCCGCGCCGCCTACGACGACCTCGACGCGGTGCGAGAGTTCGCCAGCCGGGTGGACGTGGTGACCTTCGAGTTCGAGAACGTCTCCTCGGCGGCGGCCGAGGTGGCGGCGGAGCGCGCGCCGGTGCGGCCGGCGGGCGCGGTCCTCCACACCACCCAGAACCGCTTCCGGGAGAAGACCTTCCTGCGCGCCTCGGGCTTCCCGGTGACGCCGTTCGTGGCAGTGCGCTCGGTGCCGGAGCTGGGCATCGCCCTGGGGGTGCTGGGGACGCCGGCCGTGCTCAAGACCGCCGGCTGGGGGTACGACGGCAAAGGGCAGTTCAAGATCACCTCGATGGAGCAGATCGAGGAGGCCTGGCAGGCGCTCGACACCGACAAGGCGATCCTCGAGGCCTGGATCGACTTCGAGCGCGAGATCTCGGTGGTCGCGGCGCGCGGTCTCGACGGCTCGTTTGCCCATTTCGGGGTGATCGAGAACCGCCACCGCAACCACATCCTGGATGTCTCGGTGGCGCCCGGCGCGGTGACGCCGGAGCTGGCCGGCCAGGCGGTCGAGATCGCCCGCGGGATCCTCGAGAAGCTGGAGGTGGTCGGGGTGCTCTGCGTCGAGCTCTTCGTCACCCGCCAGGGGGATCTGCTGGTCAACGAGCTGGCGCCGCGCCCCCACAATTCCGGCCACCTGACGTTCGACGCCTGCGTCACCAGCCAGTTCGAGCAGCAGCTCCGCGCGATCTGCGGCCTCCCCCTCGGCTCGACCGAGCTGCTGCGACCGGCGGCCATGGCGAACCTGCTCGGGGACCTGTGGGAGAACGGGGAGCCGGACTGGGCCGCGGCCTGCCGCTTCCCCGAGGTGAAGCTCCACCTCTATGGCAAGGCGGCGCCGCGGCCGGGACGCAAGATGGGCCATCTGACGGCGCTCGCGGCCGATCCCGAGGAGGCCGTGCGGCAGGTCGTGGCGGCCCGCGAGGCGCTGACCGCCCGCCCGGCGTGACCCTGGAGCGAAGGGAGGGAGCATGTCCGACGCCTGGATGATCTACGGTGCCAACGGCTACACCGGCGAGCTGGCCGCCCGGGAGGCGGTCCGCCAGGGGATGGCGCCGATCCTGGCCGGCCGCAACCCGGAGACGGTGAACGCGCTCGCCCGGGAGCTCGGCCTGCCAGGCCGGGCGTTCCCGCTCGACGACCGGCGGCAGGTCGCGGCGGCCCTCTCCGAGCTCCAGGTCAAGGCGGTGCTGCACTGCGCCGGCCCGTTCGTCCTGACCAGCGCGCCGATGGTGGAGGCGTGCCTGGAGGCCGGGGTCTCCTATCTCGATATCACCGGCGAGATCGTGGTCTTCGAGGCGGTCTTCGCGCGGGCCGAGGCGGCGCGCCGGGCCGGCGTGGCGCTCCTGCCGGGGGTCGGCTTCGACGTGGTCCCGAGCGACTGCCTGGCGGCGCGCCTGGGGGCGGCCCTGCCGGGAGCGGTGGAGCTGGTCCTGGCTTTCGCCTCGGACCGGGGGGAGCTCAGCCGCGGCACGCTCAAGACGATGATCGAGGGGCTCCCCCACGCCGGGGCGGTGCGCCGCAACGGCCGGATCGTCCCGGTGCCGGTGGCCTATGACGCGCGGGAGATCGAGTTCTCCTGCGGCCGGCGGATGGCGATGACCATCCCCTGGGGGGATGTCTCGACGGCGTACCACTCGACCGGCATCCCCAACATCCGGGTCTACACCGGGACGCCGCCCAAGGCGGTGCGGCGGGCCCGGCGTCTCGCGCCGCTCCTCCCCCTGGCCGGCTTCAAGCCCGTCAAGCGCTTCCTGCAGGGCTGGGTGGACCGCAAGGTGACCGGTCCGTCCGAGCAGGTGCGCTCGACGGCGCGGGTCTATCTCTGGGGCGAGGCGAGGCGGGGAGACGAGGCGGTGACGGCCACGCTGGAGACCCCGGAGGCCTATGCCTTGACGGCCGTCTCGGCGGTGGCCTGCGTCGCCCGGGTGCTGGAGGGCGCGGTCCAGCCCGGGGCCTGGACCCCCTCGCGCGCCTTCGGGGAGCGGTTCGTGGACAGCCTGCCGGGCGTGGTGGCCGGCGAGATCCGCCGTACCGGCTAACTTAACTGACCCCTAGCTGAGCAGATCCTTCAAGGTCTCGACGTCGTCGGACAGCTTCGCCACGATCTCCTCCAGCTTGGAGAGCCGGGAGGTGAGAGAGGAGAGGGCGGTGGGGGAGGGCGCCAGGTCGTCCGGCGGAACGTAGCGGGCCGGCTCGGACGCGGCCCGGGGGGCCTCCTCGGCCGGCTCGGGGATGTCGCCGACGAGGTGGGTCCAGCGCGTCTCCTTCTGCCCTGGCCGGCGGGGCATCTCCTCGACCAGCGGCTCGTCGATCTCGGCCATGGCGCGCAGGGCGTCCTCCACCTCCTGCAGCGAGCCGAGCTCGAACATCCGCTCACTGCGGGACCGCAGCTCGCCGGCCGTCTGGGGGCCGCGCAGGAGAAGGAGGGTCATGAGGGCCTTGCCGGCGCGGTCGAGCCCCCAGCGCCGCACCACGCTCTGCTGCCAGCGCTCGGTGCGGGCCCCTTCGGTGCGCCAGACCAGCACCTCCTGGCGCAGCCGCTCCAGGGCGTCGCCGACCTGCTCCTCGGTGAGCTGCATGACCGGCTCGCGGTTGGTCTTCTGGTTGGCGCCGGCGATCACGGCATTGAGGCTGAGCGGACAGGCCTCCGGGGTGGTCTGCTCCTTTTCGAGCAGCACGCCGAGCACCCGGATCTCTACCGGGTCGAGTTTGCGGGGGGTTCGGGTCGAGGACAAGGGGTTCTCCTTCGGCGGGACGCCGGGCTCTCGCTGATCTTACCGCCCCGTCGCTGAAAAGCGGCTCTTGACATCCTCCTACAAGACCCGGCAGACTATCGGAAATTCTTGGTGCACGGTTGACAGGTTGGAAGCATCTTCGAAGGCATCACCCCCCGCATTTCCCTCCGCAGCAGACCGCGTAGCGCCATTCAACTCTCTTTTAGCAAACGAACGAGCATAGTTACGACGGAAGGCCCGTTCCAAACCCGGAAGAGAAGCGTCTAGCGAAATCTGAATTTCTTCTTACCCCCGAGGGGACTTTGGGGGGAAGCGCCGCTCCGCGGCGGTCATACATCAACCTGTTGTATTGCTTGAAGGAGCAACGAAGATGGCTGAGCAAGGCACCGTGAAGTGGTTCAACGACGCCAAGGGTTATGGCTTTATCGTGCGGGAGAGGGGCGCGGACGTGTTCGTCCACCACGCCTCGATCATCGCGGAAGGCTTCCGCACCCTGGCCGAGGGGGATCGCGTGACCTTCGAGGTAGTCGAGGGGCCGAAGGGTCTGCAGGCGAAGAACGTCGTCAAGATCTGAGCCTTCCCCGAACTCTTCCCGGTCCGTAGTCCATAGCGCCCTGGCGGGGTTTTCCCGCCAGGGCGCTGCTGTTTTCCGGGGAGCCCGGGCCTACCGGAAGCGCGACCGGAAGCGCTGGAAGTCGCGGGTGTCATGCACCAGCGAGGCGCGGCGGGGCAGGGTCTGAGCCTCGCGGCTGATGCGCTCCAGGCGGTCGCTGGTCGAGGGGTGGTTGCTGAAGAACTCGGCCACCTTGCCCGGCCGGCTCGACTGCATCCGCTCCATCTGCTCGAAGAACTGAACCATGCCGCGCGGGTCGTAACCCGCCTGGTAGGCGTAGTGGACGCCCAACTGGTCGGCCTGGTTCTCGGCGCCGCGGCTGTAGCTGTTGATCACGCCGGTGCCGACGAGCTGGCCGAGCACCTGCTTGGTCATGCTCGGGTTGCGCCCCAGGGCGAGGCCGGCAATCAGGTTGTAGCCGTAGGCCCGGGTCATAAGCTGGGTGCCGTGCCGCTCGGCGCCGTGGCCGATCTCGTGGGCGAGCACGCCCGCGAGCTGGTCGAGGCTGTCGGCTTCGGCGATCAGGCCGGTGTTGACGTAGACCAGGCCGCCCGGCAGGTTGAAGGCGTTCAGGGTGTCGTCCTGCACGATGCCGAAGTCCCAACGCCGGTTGCCGTAGGGAGTCTGGTCGGCGATCCGCCGGCCGATCCGGTTCAGGTAGGCCACCGCCTCGGGGTCGTTGACCACCCGCATCTCGCTCGAAACCTGCTTGCGCATATCGTCCCGCATGGACCACTCCTGGTCCACCGAGACGAGGTTGAAGGCTGCCGTGGCGCCGCCCGCCAGGGTCAGCACCAGGACAACCGCCAGGACGGAAGGATGGGCCAGGCGCGCAGCCCGCGGTTTGCTCTTCATGGAGTACCTCCTTGTTCTTCCGCGCTTTCGGACCGGACTGGCTCCGGAAGCGGCTTGCAGACCCTATAGAGCAAGGGGGATGCCACGCCGCCCGCCGTGGGGAGATCAGGGTGGAGAGGAGGGGGTGGGAAGGGGATTCGTCCTCTGGAGAGGTCGGTCTGCCAATCCTGGCAGGACGCGCCAGACGGCCACCTTCGGGCTCGATCTCGCGGGGTCCGCTTCGAGCCCGGCGAAAGGGGGCGTTCCGGACTGGAGGAGGAGCGCGGCCGGGCGGTCGCGCAGGTCTACCTGGCCGATTACCAGGTAGCGCACGCCCGAGCCGGCGAGCAGTGTCTCCAGCTTGCGGTAGTAGAGGGCGGGATGGTCCACCTCGGAGCCGAAGGCGTCGGGAAGATCGACATAACGCCGGCCGTGGAGGTAGCGGCCGAGGAAGGGGGAGGTGCCGGCCAGGGGCACGCCCGCCGGGAGGTCGGCGTCGAGGCGGCGCAGGACGGCGACCTCCTCGTAGGGGTGGCGGTCCACGAAGGCTGGCAGGCGGAAGGCGAAGGTCTTGATGGCGAGGATCAGGACAAGGAGGGCGCCGGCCACGGCCCAGAGGCGGTGCCCTCCCCTCCCCTCCCCCGCTCCGCGGGAGAGGGCGCCTCCCGCCCCTCGCAAGACAAGAAGCTGGGCGGAGAGGCCGGTGGCCAGGGGGAGGAGAAGGAGCAGCAGGCGTCCCCAGGTGAAGAAGGCGAAGGCGGTGGCCACCAGAAACAGGGCGCCGGCACCCAGGGTCCAGGCCGCGGCGCGCGGCCGCCGGCCCAGGGCCACGATCGCGCCCCCCAGGAAGAGCACGGTGTGGAGAGCGGTCCCGAGGAGCTGGGACAGGCCGCTCGAAGCGAACCGCACCAGCTCGCGCAGCCCGCCTTCCAGGAACGCCCCCGGGCTCTGCCGCAGGACCTCGCCCAGGCCGGAGAACGGCACCCGGTCGAGGTAGGACCAGTCCGGGTAGCCGTAGAGCTTCCAGGCCACGTTCTTCCAGTTCTCATCGTAGAAGGGGCTGCCGAAGACCGCCTGGCGCAGGATCCAGTGGGGGATCAGCGCCAGGGCGCAGACCGCCGCCGCCGCCGCTAGATGCCCCCCCTTCCTTCTCCCGCCCAGCCACCACGCCACGGCCAGCGCCGGCACCAGGAAGAGCGCGTTCGACCGCGTGAACCACGCGAGCCCCAGCGCGAGACCGCCGGCCAGGGCGATGGAGAGCCGCGGCTCGTCCAGGTAGGCGAGGCCGGCGAGCAGCGCCGCCGCGGCCAGGGCGGCGAACAGCATGTCGGTCGAGACGTGCTGGCCGAGGATCCACAGGTTGGGGTTGACTGCCACCAGGGCGAAGGCCCAGCCCCCCGCTACCGCTCCCCTGTCTGGTCCGGCCAGCCGGCGCCCGAAGGCGTAGGCCAGGAGGGCGAGAGCGGTGGCCGCGAGGTTCGAGATCAGCCGGGCGGCCACGAACGGGTCGCCGGTCAGGAACGACAGACCCGCCGTGAGGAGCGGATAGAGCAGGGGGCGGTAGGGGTCGCGCGGGATCTCCCCGGCCAGGAGCTGCCCGGCCTGCCGCACGTAGCCGTCGCGCTCGGCCGAGCCGGCCTCCTCCACCCAGTGGTAGCGCTGCCCGAACAGGGCCAGGCCCACGAAGAGCAGCAGGGCC
>DATAHG010000197.1:0-2972 GCA_036263295.1 Thermoanaerobaculia bacterium
CCGCTTCTGGACCCCGCCGGAGGCCTGGAGCGCCCGGATGATGAGCTGGCGCTCGTACTCGCTCACCGCCTCCCGGTAGGAGATCCCGGTGGCCGGCAGGCTCGGCGGGATCAGGCCGCTCGACTCGGGGCTGCGCACCGAAGGGGGCAGGAGGTCGACTCCGAGCACCTCGCCGGAGGACAGCACCACCGCCCGTTCGATCACATTTTCGAGCTCGCGGACGTTGCCCGGCCAGTGGTAGTCGAGCAGCGCCTGCATGGTCTCCGGCGCGATCTCCTGGATCGCCTTTTCGTTCTCGCGGGCGTAATGGACCAGGAAGTGCTGGGCGAGGAGCGGGATGTCCTCCGTGCGCTTGCGCAGCGGGGGCAGGTTCACCGTGATCACGTTCAGCCGGTAGAACAGATCCTCGCGGAACTGCCCCTGCTGGACCGCCCCTTCCAGGTCGGCGTTGGTGGCGGCGATGATCCGCACGTCCACCTTGACCGTATCGACGCCACCCAGCCGCATGAATTCCTTCTCCTGGATCACCCGCAGGAGCTTCGACTGGGTATCGATCGGGATGTTGCCGATCTCGTCGAAGAAGATCGAGCCGCCGTTCGCCATCTCGAACAGCCCCTTCTTGCTGCTGATGGCGCCGGTGAAGGCGCCCTTCACGTGGCCGAAGAGGTTGCTCTCCAGGAGGTCGGGGGGGAGCGAGCCGGAGTTGACCGTGACGAACGGCCCGGTGGCGCGGCGCGAATGGTGGTGGACCGCCTTGGCCACCAGCTCCTTGCCGGTGCCGCTCTCGCCGAGCACCAGGATGTTGCTGCGGGCCGGCGCGGCGAGCTGGATCAGCTCGTAGACCTGCTGCATCGGCTTGCTCTTGCCGATGATGTTGTCGAAGGCGAAGCGCTGGCGGAGCTGCTCGCGCAGCGACCGGTTCTCCGAGGTCAGCCGGCGCTGCTCCAGACCCTTGCGCAGGGTGAGCAGCACCTCCTCGTTCTTGAACGGCTTCGGGATGTAGTGGAACGCCCCGTCGCGCATCGCCTCGATGGCGCTCTCGATCGAAGAGTAGGCGGTGATCACCACCACCACCAGCTCGGGGTCGCGGCGGCGGATCTCGCGCAGCACCTGGAGCCCGTGCATGCCGGGCAGCATCAGGTCGAGGAGGACGAGGTCGATCTCCTCGCGTTCGAGCACGGCCAGGGCCTCTTCGCCGGAGAGGGCCGAGATCGGTTTGTGTCCTTCCTTGCGGACGAGAAACGTCAGGACGTCTTGGAGGACCTCTTCGTCGTCGACGATCAGGATGTTCATGCGTTCAGGCCGTCGCCTCTGCCTCGCGGGGCAGCTCGACGGTGAAGCAGGCGCCCTCCCCGGGACGGCTCTCGACCCGGAGGTCCCCGCCGTGGCGCCGCACGATCTCGCGGCTGATGGCGAGTCCGAGGCCCGTCCCGCCCCGGTTCAGCTTGGTCGAATAGAACGGCTGGAAGATGGTCTCGAGCTTCTCGGGCGGGATCCCGGGGCCGTTGTCCCGCACCCGCACCCGCACCTGGCGGTCGGCGGTCTCGAACTCTACCGTCAGCCGGGCGGGCTCTTCGGCCGGGGCCTCGCCGTTCAGCGCGTCGAAGGCGTTGACGAACAGGTTGGTGAAGACCTGCTGCAGCTCGCCGTCGCAGCCCAGGACGATCGCCGGCGGGGCCGGCTCCTGGGGCGCCCGGAAGTCCACCTCGACCCGGCGCGCGCGGTCGGCGAGCAGGTCGAGGCTTTCGCGCAGGAGCGGCGCGAGCGCCACCGGCCGCTTCTCCTGCTGGCGGTCGCGGGACAGCTCCAGGAGGTTGTTGACGATGCGGGAGGCGCGGAAGGTCTGGCGTTCCACCTTCTTGAGGAGGTCGTAGCGCGGGTCGTCCTCCGGCGTCTCGGAGAGCAGCATCTGGGCGTAGCTGGAGATGCCGGTGATCGGCGTGTTGACCTCGTGGGCCACGCCGGCCGCCAGCATGCCGAGGGCGGCCAGGCGCTCCTTCTCGCGCAGTGCGTTCCCCATCGCCACCCGCTCGGTGACGTCGTGGACCACCAGCACCCGCAGACCGCCGCCGAAGCCGGGCAGGCCCCCTTCGTAGGGCGCCAGGCTCAGCTCCAGGAAGCGGTGATTGCCGCAGCCGTCGTTCATCTCCGCCTCGATCGGCGCGGCGCCTTCCACGGGCAGGGCCGGCAGCGGCAGGACGTCGTCGAGGTCGCGGCCGAGCAGGTCGCGGCGCTCGCGGCAGGCCAGGCTGGCGAAGGCGGCGTTGACCGAGACCAGGCGGCGGTCGGTGTCGAGCACGGCAATGCCGGCGGGGGAGGACTCGAAGATCCCCTCGCTGTAGTGCTGCAGCCGCTGGACCTCCTCGAGCTGCTGGTGGAGCTGGGCGAGGAGCTGGGCGTTTTCGATCGCCAGGGCGGCCTGGTTCAGCAGGTGGCGGATCAGCAGCACGTCCTCGCTGCTGAGCGGCGCGTGGTCCTGCTTGAAGCCGACCAGGACGATGCCGACCGCGCGGTCGCGCACGGTGAGCGGGAAGGCGTAGCGGTAGCCCGCCGCGAAGATCTTCTGGACCGGCGCCGGCGGCTCGGTCGGCAGGGCCATGCCGGAAAGGCGGAGGAAGCCGCCATCCCACAGCTCGTCGCCGAGCGAGCTGCAGGGGATCTGCGGCGGCAGCCCGGGCTCCGGCCGCACCGCGAACAGCACGCCCCCGGGACCGGCGAGGTAGAGGTTGCTGCTCTCCAGCTCGACGCCGGTCACGATCTGCTCCAGCAGGGCGGTGCAGAGGCGGCCGAGGTCGCGCTCCAGCAGCAGCTCGCGGCCGAAGTCCGACAATGCCCGGCGGCGGCCGAAGCGGTCGCGGTAGTGCAGCCGCTCCAGGGCCGAGGCCAGGGTGCGCCGGGTCGGCACCAGCAGGCCCGCGATGCCGAGGCCCGAGGCGAAGGCCAGGAAGTTGTGGGCGACCTCCATCTCGCGC
>DATAHG010000198.1:0-2512 GCA_036263295.1 Thermoanaerobaculia bacterium
ACCTGCACGCCGCCGAGGAACAGCTCGCCGGGGACGCCTACCGGGCAGGGCTCGAAGGTTGAGTCGAGCACCACCGTCCGGGTATTAGCGATCGGGCGGCCGATCGGGATTGACGGCCGCGGGTCGCCCGGCACGCAGGCCCAGGCGGTGACGTCCACTGCGGCCTCGGTCGGGCCGTAGAGGTTGTGCAGCTCCGCCCACGGCAGGCGCTCGAAGAAGCGGCGCGCGAGGTCGGCTGGCAGGGCCTCGCCGCTGCAGATCACCCGCTTGAGGGAGCGGCAGGAACTCGCTTCCGGAGCTTCCAGAAACTCGGCGAGCATCGCCGGCACGAAGTGGGCGGTAGTAATCCCCTCCTCGGCGATCAGGCGGGCCAGATAGGCCGGCTCGCGGTGGCCGCCGGGTCGGGCGAGCACGAGGCGGGCGCCGGTCAGCAGGGGCCAGAAGAACTCCCAGACGGAAACGTCGAAGCTCGCCGGGGTCTTCTGGAGGACACGGTCCTCGGGGGTGAGGCCGAAGGCGGACTGCATCCAGTGCAGGCGGTTGAGGACGCCCCGATGGGCGTTCATGGCGCCCTTGGGGCGGCCGGTGGAGCCGGAGGTGTAGATGATGTAGGCGAGGTTGGCGGGAGAGAGGGCCGGAGGCGGTGCGGCCGCCGAGCCGTCGGCGCCGAGCGCACCTCCGCCCAGGGCGTTGCCCTGGGCTATGTCATCTCGGCCCTTTGGGCCTGAAAGCAGATCCAAAATGGCCTTTTGAGGCCCAAGGGGCCGCCATGACTGAGCCCGGGGCATCGCCCCGGGCGGAGGTGCGCTTGCCACCCGTGGGGCCGCAGAACGGGACGAAATCCCTCCGCGAAGTGACAACACACCGCCGTTTTGCGACGATCGATCCTCATTTCGTCGCAGAATGAGCTGGTGTTGTTACGATGCATCTCCATTTTGTGACTTAACGTCCTGACATCGTGACGAATCTTCACTGTCTCGTTACGACTTCTCCTCGCGTTGTCCCGTTCTCTCCTCAGCCCGTGACAAAACACGGCTGAGTCGTCACGCTGTCTCACCGTGTTGCCACGTTCTTGCTTCGGTTTGTCACGGTGTCTCTACGCTACGTGACGGAACACACCCATGTTGCGACGATCTCTCGCGATTCGTCATCGATTCTTTAGAGGTCGTCACCATGTCTCCCCACGTCGTCACGTTCTTTCGAGGCTTTGCCCCGGAATGCGGAGGTGTTGCTACGGCTTCTCGCAGCTCCGTAACGAAATATCGGTGAGTTGTCACGCCGGGAAGGCACTACAATCCCTTCGGCCATGAACCCCTACATCGAGAGCTTCCTCCCTCTCTTCGTCGCCATCAACGCTCCGGGCATCCTGCCGGTCTACCTCGGTCTGACCGAGAACATGGCCCAGCCGGAGCGCCGCCGCCTGACCCTGCAGGCTTCGGCCACGGCGTCGCTGATCGCCGTGCTCATCCTGTTCGCCGGCCAGCTCATCTTTTCGCTGCTGGGGATCACGGTGAACGACCTGCGGGTAGGGGGCGGGCTGATCCTGCTCGTCCTCAGCATCTCGAACCTGATCTTCGGGGACTTCCGCCGCCGCGACCCCACCGAAGGGGAGGGCGACGCCGCCTCGGTCGGGATCGTGCCGCTCGGCATCCCGCTCATCATGGGACCGGCGGCGATCACGTCGATCCTGGTCTCCCGCGAGGCGTTCGGGTATCTCCCCACCCTGACCTCGCTGATCATCAACCTGGCGCTGGTCGTCCTGGTCTTCGTCTCCGGGCCGCTGGTCGGGCGGATCGTCGGGTCCGCGGCGAGCCGGGCGATTGCCAAGGTGGCGAGCCTGTTCCTGGCCGCGATCTCGGTCGCGATGATCCGCGCCGGGATCCTGGGGATGATCAAGAGCCTCTAGGCGAGGCGCTCACTCCACCCGAAAGACCTTCCAGCGCGGGACCAGCCGCCCGTCCGGGGTCGGCCAGGCCGACTCCGAGGTGAGGACCAGCCGCAGGAAGGGGAGGGGCTGGGGCGAGTCCGATTCGTGGACCCGCACCGCCAGCATGGCGTCTGGCGGTAAGCCGCCTCTTCCCACCGCCGCCGCATAGGCCGGCAGGACCGGCCGCAGGTCCGTCGTGATCAGGTAGCGGCAGCGCGTCTCATGCAGCAGGCGCAGGGCGGCCGCGTCTTCGAGCGGCGGGGTGGTGAGCAGGAGAGCCTGGCGGTGGAAGCCGTAGCCGAAGTTGTCGGCCGCGGCCGGGCGCCGGGTGAGCAGGGTCACGGCGTGACCCAGCGACCAGGGGGCCATCACCCCTTCGACCTCGCCGGGCTTGACCGTGTCCGGCCGCAACGGGTCTCCGGGCGGCGGATCGAGCGCGCCGAGCCGGGCGAGCGTGAACAGCAGATCGGGACCGGGGGCGCCCGGCGCCCGGGTCAGATCCTGAAAGGCCGGCAGGCAGGGCAGGAGGGCGGCGGCGAGGAACAGGCCCGCGAAGCCGAGGGAGCGCCGCCGGGCCAGCCCCAT
>DATAHG010000199.1:0-6126 GCA_036263295.1 Thermoanaerobaculia bacterium
CGGGCAGACAGCTCGCCAAGGCGACCTTCGCCGGCGGCTGCTTCTGGTGCATGGAGCCCCCCTACGAGAAGCTCGACGGGGTGGTCTCGGTGACCTCCGGCTACACCGGCGGACCGAAGAAGAATCCCACCTATGAAGAGGTCTCTTCCGGCGGCACCGGCCACGCCGAGTCGGTCGAGATCGCCTACGACCCGGCCAAGGTCAGCTACCAGAAGCTCCTCGACGTCTACTGGCACAACGTCGATCCGACCGTGAAGAACCGCCAGTTCTGTGATGTCGGGGAGCAATACCGGACCGCCATCTTCTACCACGGCGAGGAGCAGAAGCGCCTGGCGTTGGAGTCCAAGGCCGCGATCGAGAAGGCCAAGGGCTTCAAGGTGCATACCCAGATCGTGATGGCGACGCAGTTCTATCCGGCCGAGGAGTACCACCAGGATTATTACAAGAAGAATCCGGTGCGCTACAAGTTCTACCGGTACAACTGCGGGCGGGACCAGCGGTTGGAGCAGATCTGGGGGCCGGGGGAGAAGGAGTAGGGGGATCCCACGCGGCGGCCCGGGGATGGCGATGCTCCCGAAAGGTGCGCTCGCCGCCGCCCGCCCGGGGCTGAACCCCCGGGCTACAAATATGTCGCCCCTGGCGGGGCGAGTTGTCTCATGCTCCGTGACGACGGCGACCTTGTGAAAACGCCCGCCCCGGAGGGGCGAAACGTCTGTAGCCCGGGGGTTCAGCCCCGGGCGAGGGCTTCGGGCGCTGACTCCGGGTGCCCGCCCCTCCCTACCCCTGCTTCGCCGGCGGGGGCGGCGGCAGGAGGTTGATCACATCCGCCAGCAGCTTCCAGTCGTTCCCCTGCTTGCGCCAGATGTGGAAGTAGGTGGCCGGCTTGTCGCCGTACTGGATCTTCCCGTAGGTATATCCGAAGTCGCCCGCGCCGGAGACGTCGCCTCCCAGCGGCTCCCAGCTCAGCGCCGGATAACCGGCGAGGGCTTGGCGGGCGGCGGCGGCTCCCACCACCGGCGGGACGCCTTCGCGGTAGAGGCGCACGCCTGCGGTCAGGCGGGGCTCGTAGGCGGGCGCGACGCCGCGGGTCCCCACCTCTTTCGACAGGGCGCGGTCCTGCTCCAGGAGGGCGGCCTTGTCGGTGCTCACGTCCGCCTTGGCCGGGGCCGGCTTCACGTTGTTGCGGATCGGCACCGCCGGATCGGACAGCCGGGCGGTGCCCGCTCCGGGCGGCGGGTAGGCGCTGCCCATGTCGAAGACCACCTTCCAGGCGCCGTCCTTCTGCTTTTTCCAGACCGAGACGAAGTGGCCGTTCCCGGTCGGGCGCTGCGGATCCCTGGGGCGGATCTCCCAGGGGCCGGTGCTGTAGCCCATGTCGCCGCTCGCCGCGATCTCGGCGTGCACGGGGCGCCAGATCAGGGTGATCGGCGGGGAGGGCTGGCCCGCCAGGAACTCCTTGCCGTTGACCGGCAGCGGGCGCATCAGCACCGCGTCGTCGGCCAGGAAGGCGAGGAAGGCCGGGGTCACCCCCTTCTCCACCGAGGTCACGGAGAAGGCGTTCTCGGCCGAGACCATGGCGTCGAGATCAGCCTGAAGATCGGCCGGGGGGGCCGGCGGAGCCATCGAAGCCGTGGCGAGAGGCGCGGCGAGCGAGAGCAGCAGAAGAAACATCGACTTCATGAGTTCCTTTCCTGGTAGTGACCGGAGACCAGCTCGGCCGCCCGCCGCACGTCCTCGCGCGGCTCGGTGATGCGGCCAAAAAGGGTACGGTAGGTAAAGCCCAGGGTTTCGAGATCCTGCTGCTGCAGCAGCTTGATCAGCTCGTCGAGCGCGCGCTGTCCGGTGGCGGGGTGCAGTCGGCGCTCCGACTCCCGTTCGAGCAGGATGCGGGCGAATAGCAGCGGCTCGGGGAGTTGGGAGAGCGGCGGCGGCTCCGGTTCCGTCGTCGCCGGCGCGGGCTCCGCCTGGATGTCGATGTCCATGGTCCGGCGCCCCGGCAGGGCGGCGGGCTCGCCTTTCCGCTCGAAAAAGAAAGGCAGCGAGCGCACCTGGTGGGCGAAGCGCGAGAACAGCCCGAACAGCTCCTTCTCGGTCGCGAAGTTGCCGACCAGCCGGGCGTCGCGGCCGATCTCCAGGCGCTCGGTCTCCTGCAGCACCACGTGGGCGCGGGCGTGGTCTTCGAGATGGAGGGCGCGGGCGTTGACCTTCCAGGCGGTCAGGAAGCCCTGCACGTAGCAGGTCTCGGCGCAACGCACCGTGGTCGCCTCCACCTCCACCCCGCGGTCGATGCGGATGGAGCCGCCCAGGGACTCCAGGGTCCCGTACTTGCCGGAGTTCTGGACTACCAGATTGCCCGGCGAACGGATCGAGAGATGGCCGTCCGGGTCCATCTCGATCCTCGTCCCCCGGGGGATGATCATGGTGGGTGCGGCGTCCTCAACCGGGGTCCTGCTCATGGGGTACTTCCTCGTTGTCAACGTAAAACGACCGGCAGCGGCTCGAACGGCTCGGGCGCCCTTCCCCGCCGCGCCTGGGCCCGCATCTGGGCCCGCACCTGCGCCAGGTAGCGCTCCTCGTTCGGCCAGCGCTGGTCCAGAATATAAATCCTCGGCTCGACCGGTACATAGCCGTGCAGCTCGGTGCGGCGCCGGATCTCGTAATGCAGATGGGGGCTGACGCTCCAGCCCGTCTGTCCCACCGTCGCCAGCACGTCTCCCCGGCGCACCGCCTGGCCGACGCGGACCCCCACCGTGTCGCAATGGCCGTAGATCGTCACGAAGCGGTCGCCGTGGCGCACGATCACCAGGTTGCCGAAGCGCCACCAGGTGGCGCTACGGCCCTGCGAGAACTGCCCGGCGAACAGCACGGTGCCGTCGGCCGGCGCGCGCACCGGGGTGCCGACGCGCGCCGCCAGGTCGAGGCCGCTGTGGATTTCGGTGGCGTGGGTGATCGGGTTCGGCCGCCGGCCGAATGGGCTGATCAGGACCATCTCGCCGCCGCGCAGGGGGCAGAGCGACGGGGTGGTCCGCACCGGCTCCGGGTTGGCGCGCTCGAATTCCTGGGCGGCGGCGAGGAAGGCGTTCAGCTTGCCGATCTGGCGGTGGATCTGCTCGCGCTCCCGGTTGCCGCGAGCCACCGCGCCGGAGTAGAGCGAGCCCGGCGAGGCGACCGCCGGCAGGGCGGCGCCGTCCCGGCCGCGCGGCGTCCGCAGCCCGTAGGCCAGGCTGATCTTCTGCATCCGCAGGTCGAGCTGCGCCGCCTCTTGATCGAGGTGGTCGAGGCCGTCGAGCAGCTCCTGCAGGCGCTCGCCCTGGCGGGTGCGCTCGGCGACCAGGACGTCGTACTCCCCGCGGTTGATCCAGCCGCCGATCACGCTCGGCGCCACCGCCATCCCGGTCAGGAGGAAACCCCCGAAGAGCAGGAAGAGGATGCACCAGGAGGTGACCTGGGCGCGCGACAGGAACAGGTAGACCACCCGTTTGCGGATGTCGCTCGGGTGGATCTGGATCTCCAGGGTCCACGCGTCGCGCGGCGCGGGCGAGCCCGGCTGGGAGCCGCGCCCGGGCCAGGGCAGCCGTTCGAGCCCGGGGAGGCGGCGGAGCAGCCCGGCGAGGCTCACGCGGCGTCTATCCGACCGGCGCGGCCGGCGCGTGAAGCGGGTTGAGGCGGTCGAGCGCCGCTTCGCTGGCGTGGCGCCGTACGATCTCCAGCAGCTCCGCCTGCACCGGCCGGCCCCCCGCCACCACGTTCCCCCCCTCGAAGAAGCGCCGGCCGCCGTCGAGGTCGGTCACCAGGCCGCCCGCCTCTTCGATGAGGAGGATGCCGGCGCCGATGTCCCACGGCGACAGGCGGAACTCGAAGAAGCCGTCGTAGACCCCGGCCGCGGTGTAGGCGAGGTCGAGGGCGGCCGAACCGCAACGCCGGATCGCCTTGGAATGCTGGAACACGTCGCGAAAGATCTGGAGGTAGCCGTCGAGGCAGGAGAGCGCGCGGAAGGGGTATCCGGTGGCGAGAAAGGACCCGTCGAGGCCGGGCTGTCCCGATACCCGCATGGGCCGGCCGTTCCAGAGCGCGCCCGCGCCGCGCGCGGCGGTGAAGACGTTCCCCCCCTCCGGATCGTCGATCGCGGCGGCGAGCAGCTCGTCCCCCTTGCGGCACGCCACGGAAACGCAGAAGACCGGCAGCCCCTGCATGAAGTTGGTGGTGCCGTCGAGCGGATCGATCAGCCACTGGTAGTCGCTGCCGGCGCCGGTCTCGGCGGCGCTCCCCTCCTCCGCCAGGATGCGGTGGCCGGGATGGCGCCGCAGGATCTCGGCGACCACGGCGGCCTCGCTCTCCTTGTCGGCCTGGGTGACGAAGTCGTTCTTGCCTTTGCGGCTGACTTCCAGGGAGGCGTCGCGGAAATAACGCCGCACGACGTCGGACCCGGCCCGGGCGGCGGCGACGGCGGTTTCAAGCAGATCCTGCGGGGTTGGTTGGCTCATCGCGGGGGATTATGACATCCCTGTGTAATACCGGCGGATCACGGCCTCTGCCGCCCGCCCCAGGAACCGGAAATCCGCCCGGCCGGCGCGTCCCTCCGCCGGCCCCCCCGGCTCCCCCAACTCAGCACTGAAGGCCTTCCAGACGAACGTGCCGGCCAGCCAGCGGGGGCGGCCCAGCTCCTTGAACAGGGCCTCGTAGGCCCGCGCCTGGTCGGCCTCGGAATACTCGCCCCCCTCGGTGTGGGGGTGCACCCAGGCGCCGCGCTGGGCGGCGAAACCCACCTCGGTGAGAAGCAGGGGCTTCTTCTCGCGCCGCGCCGCCGCCGCCAGCCGTTCCACGACGGTCCGCGCCCCCTGCCGCAGGGCGGCCGGCGCCGCGTCGGGCGCGGCCGCCAGCGGGTAGTAGGCGTCGATCCCGATCAGGTCGAGGTCCCCCCAGAACCGCACCCCTTCGAGGTCGCCGTACCAGTTGCCCGAATAGGTCACCCGCCCGGGATAGACCAGCCGCACGGCCGCGATCAGGTCCCGCCACTCCTTCTCCCGCCGCACGGTCTTCGACAGCTCGACCCCGACGCTGAACAGCTCGGATTTCGACCATCCGGCGAGGATCGCGTGGTGCAGCACGTAGCGCCGGTAGCGCTCCCACCAGGCCGCCCAATCGGCCTCGCTCTTCATCTCGACGTCGCCGGGCCAGGAGTCGCGCGAGACCCAGATATGGGGTTTGTAGAGCACCGTGAAGCCCTGCGCCCGCGCCCGGCGGGCGGCGTGGATCAGGCCGACGTCGGTCTCGCTGCCGGGATGGCGGTTCAGGTACGCGAGGTCGGGGCTGTCCGGGCCGGGCTGAAAGGCGAACGGCATCAGGGAGACGGAGCTCGCGCCGAGGCCCCGCAGCCGCTGGAGCTGCCGGTCGATCGCGGGGGCGTGGTACCCCCCTTCGACCCGGTTCAGCATGGCGAGGGAGACCCCTTTGAGGAACGGCAGCGCGGTTTTCGCGGCGGCGGTCCGGGGCAGCGGCTGGATCGGCGGCGCTTCCGCCGCCATCCGGGTCATCTGGGCAAGAATCGCGGCGACCCGCTCGCGGCCGGGGGACTCGCGCAGCTTCTCGGCGAGCGTGGCGCCGGGCAGGCGCTCCACCACGGCCGCGGCGGCGGGGGTCCACAGCACCCGCGAGGCAGCGGGCTGCCGGTCCCCCTCCGCCGGCAGGAGGTCGGCGGCGGATGGCAGGACCCGCGCCGCGGCGAGGCGCGGGATCCAGTCCTCCCAGGTCCGGCCGTACCAGTCGCGGGAGAGCCACAGCGCCGCCCCCTCGGGAAGCCAGCCCGGCCCCGGCGCACGGTCGAGCCCGGCCCGCCCCAGCAGCACCCGGGCGAGCGCCTGGCGTTCGGCGAAGAGATCGTCGGGGTGGTGGACCACGTAGAGGTCCACCAGGCCCGCCACGGGATTGACCACGGCCTCACCGATCACCCCGGCGTGGCCGGCCTGCGCCACGAAGTCGGGCTCCAGGACCACCGTGACCGGCAGGCGCGCCGCCGTCTCGGCGAGCGGGATCCGCGGCGCCATCGCCCGCGCGGCGCGGTCGAGCTGGGCCGCGAGATCCGCCGCCACGCGGGCCGTCCCCGGCGCGGCCGATCGGTAGCGCACC
>DATAHG010000200.1:0-3039 GCA_036263295.1 Thermoanaerobaculia bacterium
CAGGGCGCCGCCGCACCCCATCTTTTCCATCTCCATCGGGAAGTTCCACATCTCGAGCCCTCCGTCCGGGCTGTTCAGACGGTCCAGCGTGCCCTCGAAAACGGTCTCGTAGAACTTCCTCGCCCGCTCCATGTCCTGGACGTAGATCTCAAACCATCCGACAGGATTGCTCTTCATTTTGGTCTCCTTGGTAGGCGAGCCCGCAGGCATGGGACTCCGTAACAGGGGCTCGTCTGGAAGCTTATCCACACCCGGGGAGGCGCGTCAACCGGCGACGGCGGTGTGACAGGGCCCCTTTTTGCTAAGATGCCAAGACCACCCCGTTCCTTTCGGCCTGGCCAGGAGGTCTCTGATGTCCGACGGCTGCCCCATGTTTCCCGGCTCTCGGGTCACTCCCGAGGATCCACGTTATCCAACCCTCATCCGCGGCTTCAATCAGCGCTGGGTGGGGACTCCCAGTGCCGTCGAGGTGGTTGGGGACGCCGGGCAGATCCTCGACGTCGTCCAGCGCTGCGTGGACCAGAACCTGCGCCCGACCGTGCGCAGCGGTGGGCACTGCTATGAGGGGTGGGTCTCCCTCAACAACGGCGGGGTGATCCTCGATGTCTCTTCCATGCACTGCGCCGGCCGGGATCCCGAGACGGGCTGGTTCTTCCTGGAGGGCGGTTGCACCAACTGGGATGTCTACAACCAGCTCTACCGGCAGTATGGCGTCACCTTGCCGGCGGGCTCTTGCTACTCGGTGGGAGCCGGGGGACATATCTGCGGTGGGGGATACGGGCTCCTCTCGCGCCTCCAAGGCCTGACGGTGGATTGGCTTTACGGCATCGAGCTGGTCCACGTGGACCGCGACCGCAAGGCCCGGCTCGTCCGGGTCACCCGGGATTCGCCGACGCAAGAGGAGCGGGACCTCTTCTGGGCCCACACCGGCGGAGGCGGCGGCAACTTCGGCGTCATCACGAAATACTTTTTCAAGGACCTGCCGCCCGGCCCGAGCGAGGCGGCGCTCGCGAGCATTGCCTGGAACTGGTCGGACCTGACCCAGGACGATCTCTCCCAGATCCTGCGGAACTACAGCGCCTTTTACGAGGAAAACAGCGCCCCGGGAAGCCCGTTCTCCGGCCTGTTCTCGTTGCTCCATCTGACCCGCAAGGCCGCCGGACAGGTTGTCCTGACGATCCAATATGTCGGCGAAGACCGGGACCTGAAGGCTCCCGTGGAATTCTTCTTGAGCCGGATGGAGGAAGGCGTCGACACGAAGCGCGTATCGATCGTGGCGCCGCGCATCGCCGTGGGCTGGCATCATTTCATCCCCGCCGCGACTGCGGTCCGCGTCATGCCCTGGCTGGAGGTCACCCAGACATTGAACGGCTCCGGCCCGAACCAGCGCGGCAAGTACAAATCCGCCTACATGAAGAAAGGTTTCCCCGAAGGCCAGTTGCCGACGATCTGGAAATGGCTGACCGTCGAGAACGATGACTATCCCGCCAACAGCCAGGCCCTCCTCCAGGTGGATTCCTACGGCTGCAATATCAACACGGTCGCGCCGGACGCCACCGCCGTGCCGCAGCGCTCCTCGATCTTCAAGCTGCAGTACCAGACCTACTGGACCGAGCCCTCCCAGGATCCCCAGAATCTGGCCTGGATCAATCACTTCTACCGGGACATGTACGGCGAGCGCGGCCCCTGGCCGGATGAAACCTTCGACGGCTGTTATGTGAACTATTGCGATTCCGACCTGGTGGACTGGGCCTATCTCTACTACAAGGAGAACTACCCGCGGCTCCAGAAGACGAAGCAGGAGTGGGACCCCCACAACGTCTTCCACCACGGGCAGTCGATTCAGTTGCCCTGATCCTTGCCGGGCCAGGAGAGCGCTGGATCCCCGTTGCGCCGCATCCAGGCGAGAAGGCGGGCGCGCAGGTCGTTCAGCACCTCGCGCGCCGCCGGATCGGCGATGAGATTGTGCGCCTCCGCCGGGTCGGCCGCGAGATCATAAAGCTCGTCGCCGCGAGAGGCGTCCTTCCAGACGACCAGCTTGTGCGTCGGGGTGCGTACGGCGCGGAAGGCGAGGCCGCCGAACTTTTGACTCTTTTCGTCGGACCACTCCGCGAATGCCTCGCGGACTTCCACTTTTCCGTCGAGCGCGGCGAGAAGGTCGCGCCCCGGCCAGGAGTCCGGCGCCGGGACGCCCGCCAGGGCAAGGAGCGTCGGCGGCAGATCCAGGCTGGAGACCGGGAGGTCCGAGACGAGTGCCTTGGGCAGCCCGGGCCCCGACAGGATGAAAGGCACCCGTAGCGAGCTTTCGTAAGGGACCTGCTTGCCGTCGGCGCCTGAGTCGGGCCCGCCGAGACCGCGCTCGCCCATCATGTATCCGTTGTCGCCGAGCAGGACCACCACCGTCCTCTCGGCGAGCCCGGTCTCCCGGAGCGCCGCGAGCAGGCGCCCGAGTTGCTCGTCCAGATGGCTGACGGCCTGATCGTAGTGGAGCCAGTCGTTGGCGGGCACGTCGCGCGGGAAGCCCGGCGGCAGGAGCTCGTCGGGGTCCCGCCCGGCATAGAGGGCCTGGATCCGTTCCGGGTTGGGCTCGTAAGGGTGGTGGGGCGCGGTGAAGCCCAGCCACAGCAGGAAAGGGTTGTCCTGAGCGGCCTTGCCGCGGAGAAAATCGATCGCATCGTCTGCGAAGATTTCCTGAGTGAAGCCGGGGACGACCTCATGCTCTTCGGAGTGCCCGCAGACCAGCTCGGGGTCGCGATAATAAGAGCCGCCGTCCGGCAGCCAGGTCCGCATCTCGTCGAAGCCGCACTCCCACGGAGGCGGGGGGACGTGCCACTTGCCGACCAGCACGGTGCGATATCCGGCGTCTCGCAACAGGCTCGCCACGGTCGGCCGCCGGCAGAGCGTTTCGGCGACTCCCGGCGCCACGAACTTGGTCGAATAGACCCCATGAAGGAAGGACGGGAGGCCGGTGAGCAGGCTGGCGCGGACCGGGTGGCACTGCGAGACCGAGACGGTAGCCTGCCGGAAGTAGACGCCGTC
>DATAHG010000201.1:0-17628 GCA_036263295.1 Thermoanaerobaculia bacterium
TCCCGCCTGGAGCAACTCGAGCCGGAAGAGCGGCCCGCCCTGCAGGCTCACGCCGGGGATTGGGAGGGCGCGCTGCGAGAGGCGGCCGGGACCCCCTTCGCCTTGCTCTGGCGCGCCGTTGCCGCGGGAGAGGCCCCCCCCGCTCCGGCCTGGGAGGCGCTGGACGGGCTGGAGCCCTACCGCGCGGCGCGCCTGGTTTTCGACCTGGAGATCCTGGTGCCGGGCGCTGCCCCGGTGGACCGCCTGCGCCAGGCCGCCGGGGAGCTGCGCGCCCTGGGCGCCCTCCCACTCGCCGAGCGGCTGGAGGAGCGCGACCAGAGCCCCTGGCAGGCCCTCGCCGCCTACTGCGGCCAGCCGCCCGGGAACGCCGCGGCTCTGGCCGCCCTGCTGGCCGGCGCCGGCCACTCCGAGGCCCGGCTGGTCTGGCGGGATCGGGAAGAGAGAGAGGGGAGCGAGGGCCGGGTGATCGTGGCCGGAGCCGGCGGCGAGCCGCGCGGACAGGAGCTGGTCGCGCATCTCGAAGAGGGGTGGCTGGCCTTGCGCGGCGAGCCGCTGGACGCCGTGCTGCGCGCCCTCTTCACCCTGGCGGCGCGCGATCTGGGAGGCGATCGGGCGGACCGGCTGGCGGCCGATCCGCCGGAGCCATCGCCGGCCGCCGCGGCGTTGCCGGAAGCGGTCGAGGCCCGGCGAAGCGGTCGGCGGCCGGCCGAGGGTCTGGTGGGGGAGAGCCCGGCCCTGCTCGCCGCCCTGGAGCGCGCCGCCCGCCTCGCCGCGGGCGACATGGCAATCCTTGTGCTCGGCGAGAGCGGCACCGGCAAAGAGCTGATCGCCCGCCACATTCATCGCGCCAGCCCGCGCGCCCGTCTGCCCTTTGTTGCCGTCAATTGCGCGGCGCTCTCCGACACCCTGCTGCTGTCTGATCTATTCGGGCACGTGCGCGGCGCCTTCACCGGCGCCGATCGCGACCGCGCCGGAGTTTTCGAAGCCGCGCAAGGCGGCACCGTGTTTCTCGACGAGATCGGCGATCTGCCCGCGGTCGCGCAAGGCATGTTGTTGCGCGTGCTGCAGGAAGGGGAGGTGCGCCGGGTCGGGGAGAGCCTGCCGCGAAAAGTGAACGTGCGGGTGGTCGCCGCGACCCATCGCGATCTGCGCGCGATGATCGGCGCGCAGAGCTTCCGCGAGGATCTTTACTATCGATTGCGCGGTGGCCTCGTCGAGCTGCCGCCGCTGCGCGATCGAGGCGACGATATCCTGCTTCTCGCCGATTCGATTCTGTCGCGCCTGCGCATGCCCCACACGCCCCGCCTTTCGCGCGAGGCGCGGGCGAGCCTGCTCTCCTATCCCTGGCCGGGCAATGTGCGCGAGCTGCAAAACGTTCTGGGAGTCGCCGCCGCTCTCGCCGGCAGTGATCGAATCCGTCTCGAGCACCTCGACCTGCCGACGCCGCGCAACGCTTCGATCGCTCCCTATCATCAGCGCGTCGAAGCCTTCCGCCGCCACCTGATCGAAGAGGCGTTGACCGCCAGCGGCGGCAGCCTCTCCGAGGCGGCGCGCCGCCTCGGACTGTCACGCCAGGCTCTTTCCTATCTTGTAAAACAGCTCGGTCTTAAATGATAGCAAATTGATCCGTGGCTCAATGGCTCTGGACGAGAGCCGAAGGCCGCGGATTGAATCGCAAGGCGGGGCGCAGCCGTTCCGCGATCTGTTCGAGCGCTTCGCGGTCGATCTCGTCGAAGGCCGCCGGGGCGTGCGAATCGAGATCGAGCACGGCGGCGAGCTCGCCGTCGGGGCCGTACACCGGCACGACGATTTCGGAGCGGGTGGCGGAATCGCAGGCGATATGACCGGGGAAGGCGTGGACGTCCGGCACCAGTTGCGTGCGTCCTTCACGCGCCGCGGCGCCGCAGACGCCGCGTTCGAAGGGGATCTCGAGACAGCCGATCGGCCCTTGATAAGGACCGACGCGCAAGAGCCCCGGCGCGACCACGCGATAAAAGCCCGTCCAGCTCGAATAAGGCAGCCGGGAGTGCAGGACACAGGCGCAGGTCGCCATCGCGGTGACCGGATCCTCGAGCCCTTCGAGCACCGCGTCGAGCTCGCGAACGATCTGTCGATACAGCTCCCTCTTGTCTTCCGGTGCGACGATTGCCGGGCCTGCTTGCCGTCTCAATGGATGTTCCGTGGCTTCCATGGCGGGGAAGTTTACCCTGAAACGCCCGAATCACTGGATTTCAGGGCGATTTTTTACCGAACTATTGACTTGGGAGGTTTCCTTTTTGATAATGGCACGGAAGTTGAGTTCTATTCATATTCTATTCAAACATTCAGGAGGCCAGGGTCCCATGTCAGAGCCAGAGAGCAACAACCAAGGATCTTCATCGAACGACCAGTCTGAACGGCACTATACGCTGTCGGAAATCTCCCAGAAGACCGGCATCTCGATGCCTACTCTGCAGCGTTACAAGAAGATGTATCAGAGCCGCATCCCCGCGCAGGGCAAGGGACGCAAGCAGCGCTATCCCGAGAGCGCGCTGCCGGTGTTCGAGGAGCTGCGCAATGAAAACGCGGGCCGGCGGGGCCGTCCGCGCAAGGATGCCTCGGCTCCGGCCAAGGCTTCCGCGCGCGGTGGCCGCACCGCCGCGAAGAGCACGGGCCGTGGCCGCAAGGCCGGCTCGAAGCGCGCTGCCGCCGCGGCACCCGCCGCGCCGGCTCCGGCCGCGAAGCGCGGCCGTCCGGCCGGTTCCAAAAATGCGACCACCGGCCGCAAGCCCGGCCGTCCGGCCGGTTCGAAGAATGCGGCCACCGCGACCGGTCGCAAGCCGGGCCGTCCGGCGGGGCGTCGCAGCGGTGGTGGCGGCAACCTGATGACGTTGACCCAGGTCAGCGAGCAGACCGGAATTTCCTATCCGACGCTCGTCCGCTACGTCCGCCTGCACAGCGATCGTTTGCCTTCGGAAGGCGCCGGCCGTGCGCGCCGTTTCTATCCGCAGGCGGTCGAGGTGTTCCGTTCGTTGCGTCAGGAGAGCGGCCGGGGCGGTCGCAAGAAGGGGAGTGGCGCCGCCGCCAAGACGCCGCGCGGCCGGGCCGCCAAGAGCGCAACTCGCGGCGCGGCTGCCGCGACGACGGGAGCTGATCCCGCGCTCGCGCAGCGCCTCAAGGCGGTTGAAAAGGCGCAGGCGGATCTCGACAAGCGTCTGCGCGGCTTCGCTCAGAGCTTGCAGAAGCTCCTGCGCTGATCGCTTCTGAAACGCGCCTCGATCAGAACCCCCGGCTCTCCGGAGCCGGGGGTTCTTTTTTTGTCAGGTGATCCCATCCGTGCGCCGGCAACGGATGGGTGGATCCGAGATGGATCGCGACGATGCTCCGGCGTCCTGTGATCCTTCCGATCTTCCGGCATTGAAAAGGATCCGGCGGCTCGATTCCTGCCGGCAGCGTGAACAACAATACGTAATCCTCTCCGCCCGCCAGACCGAGCGCGACCGGGTCGTCGTCCGACCGATCGCACAGCTCCGTGAAACGGCGGGCGAACGGCAGTGCTTCGATGATCAATTCGGCGCCGGTGCCGCTCGCCCGGCAGAGGCGTGGAAGGTCGCGGGCGAGCCCGTCGGAAACATCCATCGCGGCGCCGGCGCGCTGTGTTCCGAGCCAGGCTCCGAGCGCAAGCTGAGGGAGCGGCGACAGATGCCGCCGCACCGCCCGGCGGGCCGCGGCGAGCAGACCGGCGGAGCCTTCGAAATCGTCTGGCAGGCTCACCTGGATCCGGCCGCCCGGCCCCCCGCCGGCCCGGGCGCCGCGCGCGAGCAGGAGCCGCCCGGCCGCCGACTCTCCGACTGTGCCGCCGACCCAGAGGTCCTGCCCGGGCTCGGCTCCGGCGCGCCCGAGCCAGCGGCCGCGGGGCGGCCGGGAGCCCAGGAGCGTCAGCGTCGCGACCGTGCCGCCCGGGCTCGACGCCAGATCTCCCCCGGCGAGAGTGACCCCCGCCTCCTGACAGGCGGGGACGAATGAGAGGAAGAAACGGCGGTGGTCGAAACCGGGAGCGGCCGACAGAGCGAGGAGGGCGAAGGCGGGCGTGGCCCCCATGGCGGCGAGATCCGACAGGTTGACCGCCAACAGGCGGCGGGCGAGCAGGGCCGGGTCGAGACCGGGCGGATAGTGGACTCCCTCGATCTGGCTGTCCACGGTGGCCGCGAAGCCGGAGCGCTCCTCCGGAGAGGGGAGGACCGCGGCGTCGTCCCCCAGGAGGGGTAGGTCGAAGCGGCGGCGGAGCCAGCCGAGCAGCCGGTCCTCACCCGAGAGCGGCATGGGGTGTCAGACCGGGGCGGTCTCGGTCTCGGCGCTGGTCGGGAGCGTGGAGATCTCGATCGGCACCTCGTCCGGGCTCGACGGGGCGTTCACCGGCCCGATTGCTGGCGCGACCAGGGCGATCCGCAGGACCTCGTCCATGTGCTCGACGAAGTGGAAGGTCAGCCCATCGGTGATCGTCTGCGGGATCTCCGCCAGATCCCTCCGGTTGAGCTTGGGGACAATCACTGTGTGGATGCCGGCCAGCTTGGCGGCGAGCACCTTCTCCTTGAG
The DNA here is from genome assembly GCA_036263295.1 of Thermoanaerobaculia bacterium. Taxonomy (GTDB): domain Bacteria; phylum Acidobacteriota; class Thermoanaerobaculia; order Multivoradales; family UBA5704; genus DATAHG01. Next base: position 4,576 of record DATAHG010000201.1, read on the forward strand.
GCCGCCGATCGGCAGGATGTCGCCGCGCAGCGTGATCTCGCCGGTCATCGCGACCCGCCGGTTGATCGGCTTGCCGGTCAGCACCGAAAGGATCGCGGTGCCCATCGTGATGCCGGCGGAAGGGCCGTCCTTGGGGATCGAGCCGGCCGGCACGTGGACGTGGATGTCGTGCTTGGCGAAGAAGTCCTCGCCGAGCTGGTGGGCGCCGGAGTAGGCCCGGGCATAGGAGAGGGCCGCCTGGGCCGACTCCTTCATGACATCGCCGAGCTGGCCGGTCAGCAGGAGCTGGCCCTTGCCGGGCACCGCCACCACCTCGATGAACAGGAGATCGCCTCCCGCCGCGGTCCAGGCGAGGCCGGTCGCAACGCCTACGCGGTCGCGGTCGAGCAGCTCGTCGCTGAAGTGCTTGCGGGCGCCCAGGAACTCCTGGACCCGCTCGGCGTCCACCTCGACGTGCGTCTCCTCGCCGCGGGCGACCTTTACCGCCACCTTGCGGCAGATCGCCGCCAGCTCGCGCTCCAGGCCGCGCAGGCCGGCTTCCTTGGTGTAGCCCGAGATGATCGTCTGCACCCCTTCGTCGGTGAAGGTGACGTTCTCCTCGGTGACGCCGTTCTCCTTCATCTGCTTGGGGATGAGGTGGGCGCGGGCGATCCGCAGCTTCTCCTCCTGGGTGTAGCCGGTGAGGCGGATCACCTCCATGCGATCGAGGAACGCCGGCTGGACCGGCTCCAGCATGTTCGCGGTGGCGATGAACATCACCCGCGACAGGTCATAGGGGACCGCCAGATAGTGATCGACGAAGCTGAAGTTCTGCTCGGGATCGAGGACCTCCAGCAGCGCCGAGGACGGGTCGCCGCGGAAATCGGCGCCGATCTTGTCGATCTCGTCGAGCACGAACACCGGATTGCTGGTGCCGGCCTGACGGATGCCCTGCACGATACGGCCGGGCAGGGCGCCGACATAGGTGCGGCGGTGGCCGCGGACCTCGGCCTCGTCGCGCACGCCGCCGAGCGAGATGCGCACGAACTTGCGCCCGAGCGAGCGGGCGATCGAACGGCCGAGCGAGGTCTTGCCGACGCCTGGTGGGCCGACGAAACAGAGGATCGGTCCTTTGGTGTCCGACTTGAGCTTGCGGACCGCCAGGTACTCCAGGATCCGCTCCTTGATCTTTTCGAGATCGTAGTGATCCTCGTCGAGGACCTGCTGGGCGTGCTCCAGGTCGAGGTTGTCCTCCGACAACGTTTCCCAGGGGAGGGCGGTCAACCAATCGAGATAGGTGCGGATGATCTGCGTCTCGGCGCTCTCCGGATGGCTGCGCTCGAGGCGGCGGATCTGGCGCTCCAGCTCCTCCTTGGTCTCGTCGGGGATCTTCTTTTCTTCGGCCAGCTTGCGATAGCCGGCGATCTCCTCGGCGAGCTCCTCGCCCTCGCCGAGCTCCTGCTGGATCGCCTTGAGCTGCTGGCGCAGGAAATATTCGCGCTGGCTGCGATCGATCTCGCCGCGCGCCTGCGAGGAGATCTCCTGCTGCATGGTGAGAACCTGGATCTCACGGGCGAGCTGATCGCTCACTTTTCGCAGCCGTTCGACCGGATTGAGAGTCTCCAGGACCTCCTGCGCCTCGGTCAGCTTGAGATCGAGATTGCTGGAGGCGAGATCGGCGAGACGGCCGGGATCTTCCAGGTTGGCCGCGATCACCATCACCTCGGGCGAGATCGACTTGCCGAGGTTGACGACGCGGTCGAGGCTCTCCTTGACGCTGCGCACCAGCGCCTCGACCTCCAGGGCGGGCGATTCGTCGCGGATCTCTTCGACCCGTTCGATCTTGGCCTGGAGATAAGGCTCCGTCTGGCTGATGTGTTGAACGCGGGCGCGGGCCAGTCCCTGGACCAGGATGCGGATGCGGCCGTCCGGCAGCTTGAGCATCCGCATGATCACCGCCGCGGTGCCGATCTCGAAGAGCTCGCTTTCGCCGGGGTTGTCGAGGGCGGGGTCGCGTTGCGCGACCAGCATGATCACTCGGCTGTCGGAGAGCGCGCGGTCCACCGCCAGCACGCTCTTGTCGCGCCCCACGGAGAGCGGGATGATGATGTAAGGAAAGACGACGGTGTCCTTGAGCGGCAGGACGGGCAGGACGTCGGGGATCTTGATCGCGTCCTCGGGGTTTTCGCCTGTCGGCTTGCTCATCCCTGGCCCTCTCCGGTCGACGTTTCCGTCTCGGTTGTCTCAACTGTCTCGTGAATATGCAAGACACGAGCCGCGTGGCGCTTCTCCTGGACCTTGGGAAATTCGATCGTCAGGAGGCCGTCCACGAGGCGGGCGGTGCCGTTGTGGGTGTTGATGGCCGCGAAGAGCTGGATCTCGCGCGCGAAGCGGCCGTGGCCGCGCTCCAGGCAGTGAAACTTGATGCGCTGAGCGCCGGGCAGGGGGGTCGATTTGGTGCCGGAGATATGGACCAGCGTGCCGCGCACCTCGATCTTGAGATCAGCCGCCGCGAGCCCCGGGATCTCCGCCAGGATCAGCACCGCATCCGGCGTCTCCACCACATCGACGTGAGGTTGCCATTCGCCGATCGGCAGGCCGCTGTCATCCCCGAAGCGCAGGGCTTCCTGGAACAGCCGGTCGATCTCGGCCTGAAAGCGGGAAATGAGAAACAGGGAAGGGGAGGGAAAGCGAGTCCCCATGCTCATGACTCCTTCTCTTTTCCTGGCTGAATGAGCGATTTGAGCACGTCCATGAAGGCGTCGATATCTTCGAACCGCCGGTAGACCGAGGCGAAGCGGACGTAGGCCACCTGATCGAGCTCCTTGAGCCGCTCCATCACGAAGGCGCCGATCTCCTGGGTGGAGATCTCGCGGTCCTCCTGCTCCTGCAGCATCGACTCGGCCTCATCGACGATCGCTTCGAGGTGTTTCAGGGCGACCGGCCGCTTTTCGCACGCCTTGAGCAGGCCGCCCAGCAGCTTCTTGCGGCTGAACTCTTCCCGCGTCCCGTCGTGCTTGACGACCATGTAGGGGATGCCTTCGATCTGCTCGTACGAGGTGAACCGCCGCTGGCAGCTCAGGCACTCCCTCCGACGCCGGATGGTACCGCCATCGCGGCTTTCGCGCGAATCGACCACCCGGTCGCGGTTCTCGGAGCAGAAGGGACAGCGCATGGCTGGCGGAGGCCGTGCCCGGTGGGGCTGGGCTCTCCCCTACTCCTTGGCGTTCAAGGCGATGTTGAGGCGCAGGAGGAGCTTCTCGAGCTGGGCGGCGTCCTTGATCTCGACCGGTAGATCGCGGACAGCGTCGACGATCCGGTTCTGATCGTCCTCGACCTGGAAGCTGACCAGGAAGCGGCGGGCGCGCTGCAGGTCGGAGCGCTTGAGGGTGAGCTCGATGTTGCGGGACAGCTCGCCGCGGCCATTCTTGCCCGGCGTGCTCGCCGGAGCGCCCGCCGCAGCCACCGCGGGCGCCCTGGCAGCCGCGCTGTTGGGCTGGAGAGCCTCGCGCCGCAGCCGTTCGAGCTCGCTGAGCACGTCCATCGACCGGTTGCGGCCGGCGGGCCGGGGTGCGCCCGGCGGAAGGCCGGAGAGGGTCTGCTCCAGGGCCGGGGTGCCGGACAGCGTCCTTTCCAGAGGCGGAGGAGAGGCCGGCGAGCCGGAGAGCGTGCGCTCCAGCGGTGGCACCGGCGCCGGAGCGGGTGCCGCCGGGCGCGGCGGAGGCACCACCGGGTACGCCCCGGAGACCGGCCGCGATCCTGGACTGGCGGGCGCGGCTTGAGTGGCCGGAGCGGCGATGGGAGCGGCGGCCTGCGGCATGGCCGGAGGAGGCGCCGGGGCCTGCGGCGGCGGTGCCACGGCCTGCTGAGGAGGCGCGGGCACCGGAGCCGGCGGGGCGGCGATCGGCGGGGCCGGCGCGGCCGCCGGTATCGCCATCGGACGCGGCGGCGGCGTGGGCGCCGGGGCGGCTGGCGCGTCGCTGCGGCCGAGACGCTTCTTGAGCGACAGCAGGGTCTGCTTGGAGATCCCCTTGAGGGTCTCGAACACCCCCTGGCCGCTCAGGGCCGAAGCCTCGAACCAGGGCCAGTTGTTCCAGTTGAGCGCCTGGTTCATCTCGTCGACCGTGCAGATGTCCGCCAGGTCGCGCTTGTTGTACTGCAGGACCAGCGGCAGGGTGTCGAGCGTCAGCCCCATCTCCGCCAGGTTCTCCTGCAGGTTGCGGAACGACTCGGCGTTCGCCTGCAGCATCGGGCGCTGCGAGTCGGCCACGAACACCACCCCGTCCACCCCCTTGAGCACCAGCTTGCGGGTGGTGTTGTAGAAAACCTGGCCGGGCACCGTGTAGAGCTGGATGCGGGTGGTGAAGCCGGCGACCGTGCCGACGTCGATCGGCAGCAGGTCGAAAAACAGGGTGCGGTCAGTCTCGGTCTCGAGGGAGACCATCTCGCCGCGCGAATCACCCGTCGTGTGCTGGTAAATGTAATGAAGATTGGTGGTCTTGCCGCACAGGCCGGGGCCGTAGTAGACGACCTTGGCCGCCATCTGCATTGTCGAGTAGTTGAAGAAAACCATGGCGGAATATAGGCCTGAGAAACGGGCCTCGAAGCATAGCACAGACCCCGGGAGCGTCAACCGGCGGGGTCAAGGCGGTCGAGGTCCGCCGCCAGGCCCTCCAGCGCGGGAGCGGCGGAGGCGTCGGCGCGCACCTTTTGATCGAGGGTCTCGCGGGCCAGCCGGGCGACCAGCCGGGCCTGGTCCGGATCGATCGAGAGCAGTGCTTCGAGCTGGCGGGCCACGGTGGCGCGGTCGCCGCGGGCCGCCGGTCCGGTGAGGGCGGCGCCGAGCGGCAGGCCGGCCTCCTGAGCCTCGCGAGCCGCGGCCAGGGCGCCGCGGGCGAGCTCCAGGTAGCCCGCGACCACGGCACCGGCCTCGGCCGAGCCCAGCCCCAGGCGCCCGGCCAGCTCCTCGGCGACGGCGAGCAGCGTCACCACCCCGCCCGCCGCCAGGGTGGCGGCCAGGTGGTAGAGCGGGCGGGCGGCCGGCGGCACCAGGGCGGACCTGCCGCCCCAGGCCGCGGCCAGCCGGCCGGCCAGCTCCACCGCCGCCGGGTCGCCGTCGAGAGCGAAGAAGACGCCGCGGGCCTGCTCCGGGGCGGGCAAGGGGTGGGGGAAGGCTTTGAGCGGATGGAGAGTGCCGACGGCGGAGCCGCCGGCCCGGAGCGCGGCGAGAGCCTCGGCGCCGAGGCTCCCGGAGGTGTGGAGCACGACCGCCCCCAGGGGATGGCCGGCCAGCTCGGGCGCGACTGCCGCCAGGGCGGGGTCGGGCACGGCCACGAGCAGCAGGTCCTGTCCGGCGGTCGCCAGCGCCGCGGCCTCGCCCCGGCGGGCCGTCGAGACGAGGCGGGCGCCGGCCGCCTCGGCCCAGGCGGCGAGGCTGGCGCCGACCCGGCCCGGGCCGACCAGCGAGAAGCGGAGACCGCCGAGCGTGGTCACGGCGATAAGATACCGGTACGGGACCGTCCCGACAAGCCGTCCACCGCCGCTCGTGAGGCTCGCGAAACGAGCTAGGAAGAACGCGGAAGTGTATTTGGGATCAAAGACTTGCCGGATGCCGCAGCTTGACAGGACCCGGCGGCGCGGCTACTATTTCTTAGCACTCTCCCGTCGAGAGTGCTAAGCCGAAACAGGGAAACCTATGTCCGAAGGGATCGATACTGGCCGGCTGACCCCGCGTGATCGCGAGATCCTGAAGGAGGTCATCCTCACCCACATCCTGAGTGCCGAGCCGGTGAGCTCGCGCTCGGTGTCCAAGCACAGCCATCTCGGTCTCTCCGCGGCGACCATCCGCAACGTCATGGCCGACCTGGAGGAGTGGGGCTTCCTCGTGCAGCCCCACACCTCGGCGGGGCGGGTCCCGACCGCCGCGGCCTACCATCTCTTCATCGAATCGATGATGGAGATGCGCAAGGTCCCGGCCAAGGAGAAGCGCTACATCGAGGAGAACCTCAAGAGCTCGTCGGCCGACGCCGACCAGCTCGTCGGGGCGACCTCCCACCTCCTCTCCGAGCTGTCGCAGCAGGTGGGGATCGTGGTCACCCCGGGCTGGGGCGAGACCGTCCTCAAGGCGGTCGATTTCGTGCCGGTGTCGGGGCGCCGGGTGCTGTGCGTGGTGGTGTCGTCCACCGGGTTCATCGACAACAAGCTGATCGAGACCGAGGAGGAGATCCCGCGCGCCGAGCTGCAGCGGATCTCCAACTACCTCACCGAGAACTTCGGCGGCCAGACCCTGCGCCAGATCCGCGACCAGATCCTGCGCCTGATGGCGGAGGAGCGGGCGCAGATGGACCGCGCGCTGGCCCGCACCATCGACCTCGCCAGGAACGGGCTCGACCTCGACTCCGGTCCCGAGGTGGTGGTCGATGGCGCCCAGACGCTGCTCGCCCGGCCGGAGCTTTCCGACATCCAGCGCGTGCGCCGGATGTTCGAGGCCTTCGCCGACAAGGCCCGGCTGGTGCGGATGCTCAGCCAGTGCCTGCTGGGCAGCGGCGTCCGCGTGCTCATCGGGGAGGACAACGACCTCACCTCCGAGCTGGACTTCAGCCTGGTGGCCATGCCCTATGGCGTCGGGCAGCAGACCCTCGGCACCCTGGGGATCTTCGGGCCCTCCCGGATGGACTATCAGAAGGTGATCCCCCTCGTACACTTCCTGGGAGAGACCCTCAGCCGCGCTCTGGCCGAGACGTTTTCGGGCGGCTCTGACAGGAAATGACCCATTCAGAATAAGATCAGCAAGCGCGAGAGTCAGGAGGCCGTCATGGCAGACGAAACAAGGCAGACCAGAGAGGGAGCCACCCCGGACGGGGAGGCCGTCGCCCTCGATCTCGATAACCAGACCGACGACCTGGAGGCGGCGATGCGCGAGGCGGTGGCCGCCGTCGAGGAGGTCGAGGCCGAGGCGCGGCACGACAAGAGCGATCCCTTGTCGAGCGTAGCGGGTGGCGGCGGCGGGGATGACGAGCTGTTCCGCCTGCGCCGCGAGGTCGCCGACCTGCGCGACCGCTCCGTGCGCACCCTGGCCGACTTCGACAACTACCGCAAGCGCAGCGAGCGCGACCGCCAGGACGCCAGGCGCTACGCCCTGGTCGAGCCCATGCGGGAGTTCATCGGCGTGATGGACAACCTGGAGCTGGCCCTGTCGGCCGGCGGCTCGGCCGAGGACTTGAAGCGCGGCGTCGAGATGATCCACCGCCAGATGCTCGATCTCCTGCGCCGCTTCGGCGTCAAGGACGTCTCCGCCGCCGGCCAGCCCTTCGATCCGGCGTTGCACGAGGCAGTCTCCCGGGAGGAAGACCCCGCGGTCAAGACGGCCATGGTCAAGGAAGAGCTGCGGCGGGGGTACATGATCCACGACCGCCTGCTGCGGCCGTCGATGGTCAAGGTGGCCGTGCCGGCCGACCCGGGGAGGAGCTCCGGCAGCACCGCGGTGGACAGCCCCGACGACGGCGATGCCGGCGGAAACGGGGCCGCTCCGGCCGGCAACGCCTGACCGCGGCGCTCCCGTGGTACTGTCCTGGGCTTAGAATCAGGAAGAAGAGCACCATTTTTCCGTGTTAGGGCTCGCAACCGGTCTCCCGGATCCTTCGGAGCGGTCGGAGCACGCAACGCGATGAGGCAAGCCGCTTGAGCAAGATCGTCGGTATCGATCTGGGGACGACCAACAGTTGTGTGGCGATCGTCGAAGGGACGGAGCCGCGCGTGTTGGCGAACCGCGAGGGGAGCCGCACGACGGCCTCGATCGTCGCCTTCTCCGAGGAGGGGGACCGCCTGGTCGGGCAGATCGCCAAGCGGCAGGCGATCACCAATCCGGAAAACACCGTCTTCGCGGTCAAGCGTCTGATCGGCCGCAAATACGACGATCCCCAGGTCGCCAAGGCGCGCGGCGTCCTGCCCTATCCGCTGGTCAAGGCGCCGAACGGCGACCTCAAGGTCGAGATCCGCGACCGGCGCTACAGCCCCGAGGAGATCTCGGCGCTGATCCTGCGCGAGATCAAGGACTTCGCCGAAGAGATCCTGCAAGAGGAGGTCAAGGAGGCGGTCATCACCGTGCCCGCCTACTTCGACGACTCCCAGCGCCAGGCCACCAAGGATGCCGGCAAGATCGCCGGCCTCGAGGTGCTGCGGATCATCAACGAGCCGACCGCCGCCGCCCTCGCCTACGGCCTCGACAAAAAAGGGTCCGCCGGCGGCCCCGGCGGCAACATCGCCGTGTACGACCTCGGCGGCGGCACCTTCGACGTCTCGGTCCTCCAGCTCTCCCAGGGGGTCTTCGAGGTGCTCTCGACCGCCGGCGACACCTACCTCGGCGGCGAGGATTTCGATCAGCGCATCATGGACTGGCTGATGCAGGACTTCGAGCAGGAGACCAGCATCGATCTGCGCCAGGACCGCATGGCCCTCCAGCGTCTCAAGGAGGCGGCCGAGCGCGCCAAATGCGAGCTGTCGGTGGCGGACGAGGCGGCGATCAACCTGCCGTTCATCTCCGCCGACCGCTCCGGCCCGCGCCACCTCGCCCGCACCCTCAGTCGCGGCCAGTTCGAAAGTCTGGTGCGCGACCTCGTCGAACGCACCGAAGGCCCCTGCCAGGACGCCCTGCGCCAGGCCGGCGTGCGCGCCGATCAGATCGACGAGGTGCTGCTGGTCGGCGGCCAGACCCGCACCCCCATGGTGATCGCCGCGGTCGAAAGGATTTTCGGCAAGAAGCCGAACCGCGACATCAACCCCGACGAGGTGGTGGCGATCGGCGCCGCCATCCAGGCCGGCATCCTGCGCGGTGACATCAAAGACCTCGTCCTGCTCGACATCACGCCGCTGTCGCTCGGCGTCGAGACCCAGGGCGGACTGTTCACGCGGCTGATCGATCGCAACTCGACGATCCCGACCAAGAACACGCAGATCTTCACCACCGTCGTGGACAACCAGGACACCGTGCGGGTCCACGTTCTCCAAGGCGAGCGCCAGCTCGCGTCCGAGAACAAATCGCTCGGCCGCTTCGAGCTGGTCGGCATCCCGCCGTCGCCGCGCGGCGTGCCGCAGATCGAGGTCACGTTCTCGATAGATTCCAACGGCATCGTCAACGTCTCGGCGCGAGACATGGCGACCAATCTTTCACAAAGCATCCAGATCAACCCCTCCGGCGGCCTGTCAGAGGCGGAGGTGCAGCGGCTGGTGGAGGAGGCGACCGAAAACTCGGCCGCCGACCTGCAGCGCCGCGAGATCCGCCAGTTCAAGAACCGGCTGGAAGGGTTGATCTATAGCAACGAACGGGTGTTCGATCAGTTCCGGGAGATGCTCCAGGAATCCGACTCGAAAAAGATCCACGAAGCCATCCTCCAGGCCCGCATGGCGCTCGCCAATGAAAAGCGGGCCGAGTTGGAGGCGGCGATCTTCGATCTCAATACGGTCTCGCGCACCCTTTCGGAAGTGATGCTCAGCAAGACCAACACCAAGAGCTGAGCGAAGGGCAGGAATGGCTTCCACCAAGAGAGACTTCTACGAGGTGCTGGGGGTCGGCAAGACCGCCAGCCAACAAGACATCAAGTCGGCGTACCGCAAGCTCGCCCAGAAATACCATCCGGACCGCAATCCGGGCGACGCGGAGGCCGAAGAGAATTTCAAAGAGGCGGCCGAGGCCTATGCCGTGCTGTCGGATGACGAGAAGCGGTCGCGCTACGACCGCTTCGGTCATCAGGGCGTCTCCGGCCTGGGGGGCGGCGGCTTCGATCCGACCATCTTCGGAGATTTCTCCGACATCCTGGGCGACCTGTTCGGCTTCGGCGGCCGGCGCGGCGGCGGGGGCGGCTCCGGCATGACGCGCGGCGCCGACCTGCGCTATGACCTCACCCTCACCTTCGAGGAGGCGGCGTTCGGCAACTCGACCACGCTGCGCATCCCGCGGCTGGAGACCTGCCCGACCTGCTCGGGCAGCGGCAGCGCCGACGGCGCCCCGCCACAGGTCTGCTCGGGCTGCGGCGGCCGCGGCCAGGTTCGTTTCACCCAGGGTTTCTTCACGGTCGCCCGCACCTGCCCGCAGTGCCAGGGCGAGGGGCGGGTCATCACCGACCCCTGCAAGGAGTGCCAGGGCGAGGGGCGGGTCGAGCGCGAGCGCTCGATCGCGGTGAAGATCCCGGCCGGGGTGGATACCGGCGCCCGTCTGCGCCTGGCCGGCGAAGGAGAGCATGGCCGACGCGGCGGCCCGGCGGGCGACCTCTACGTGGTGATCCAGGTCAAGCCCCACGCCAAGTTCCGCCGCGAGGGGAGCACGGTGCTCAGCCGCATCGAGATCGCCTACCCGCAGGCCGTCCTCGGCACCCAGCTCGAGGTCGATACCCTGCACGGCAAATCGACGCTGGACATCCCCTCGGGCACCGCCTACGGCCGCGACTTCCGTCTGCGCGGCCAGGGGATCGACCGCCTCGACGGCAGCGGCCGCGGGGACCACGTGGTCACCGTGCAGGTCGGGATCCCGAACCCCAAAAATCTTTCCGAGGAAGAGATCCAGCTCTTGCGCCGGCTGGCCGAGCTCGGCGGCCAGCCGGTCAAGGAAGAGAAGACCGTTCTGGACCGGGTGAAGAACCTCTTCGGCTGAGCCGCATGCCGCACCGCGTCCGCACCTACCTCGTGCCCCCCGAGTTGGAGGACGCCTTCGTCGCGGAGCTGTGGATGCGGGGCACCCAGGGGGTGCGCTCCGACAACGCCCCCGACGGCCGGGTGCGCCTCGAAGCCTGGTTCGCGCCCGACGATCCGCCGCTCGAAGAGGAGGACCCGGAGACCGCCGCCGCCTGGCGGGCCCGCGGCGTCGAGGCGTTGGCGGACGAGGTCCAGCCCGACACCGACTGGCTCGCCCGCTACCGGGAGCTGGTGCAGCCCTTTCCGGTCGGAACCTCTCTGTTCGTCGATCCACGCGAGCCCGGCCAGCCCGGTCAGGAGCCGGCCGCGGTGCCGGCCGGCCGCCGCCTGCTCCGCCTGCCCGCCCGCGCCGCCTTCGGCACCGGCAGCCATGAGTCGACCGGCCTGGTCCTGGAGCTGCTGGAGGATCTCCATCTCCGGGGCGGGCTGAGCGGCCGGCGGGTGCTCGACGTCGGCACCGGCACCGGCGTCCTCTGTTTCGCCGCCCTCCTGTTCGGAGCGAGCCGCGCGGTCGGCTTCGACGTCGATGCCGCCGCCCCCTTCCACGCCCGGGAGAACCAGGGTCTCAACGATCTCTACCCGGCGGTCTTCGCCGGCCGCCTGGCCGCCCTGCGCTCCGATCTGCCGGAGGAGTTGCGCTTCGACCTCGCCCTGATCAACGTGGTCCCGGAGCAGATCCTGCCCGAGATGCCGGCCCTGGTGCGGCTGCTGCGGCCGGGGGCGGAGGCGATCTTCTCCGGCATCCTCGCCGAGCGCGGGCGCGCCGTGCTCGACCGGCTGCGCGGCCTCGGCTTCGCCGAGCGCGGCCGCCGCCAGGCGGGGGACTGGATCGCCTTCCGGGTGGGCCTCGACGCTTGATCACCCTGCTGGTCGATCCGGCGGAATTCGCCGGGGAGGAGGCGGGGATCGCGGGGGAGGCGTACCGCCACCTCTTCCGGGCACGCCGGACCGAGATCGGAGAGCGCCTGCGGGTGGTAGACGGCCAGGGCCGGGCGCGCTGGGGCGAGGTGGCCCGGGTCGGCCGCCAGGACGCCCGGGTGGCCCTCGCCGAGCCGGCTCCGTCCCAGGAGCCGGCGGTCTGGGTCGAGCTGCTGGTCACCACCCTGCGCCCCGAGCGCGCCGCCTGGCTGGTCGAGAAGGCGACCGAGGTCGGGGTCTCGGCGGTGCGGTTCCTCAACAGCGTCCGCGCCCCCCGCACGTTCGGCGGCGGCACGGCCGAGCGGCTGCGCCGGGTCGCCGCGGCGGCGGTCGAGCAGTGCCACCGCTCGCGTCTGCCCGAGGTCACCGGCCCCCACGGCTGGGAGGAGGTCGGACGCCTCGCCGCCGCCTGCGGCGAACGCTGGTTCCTCGACGTCGCTTCCGGGGAATCGGCCCAGGAAACCTGGAGACGGCCGGCCGGTCCGGTCGCGCCGGCCGGTGCGGTCCTGGTCGGGCCGGAGGGCGGCTGGGCGCCCGAGGAGCGCGGCGAGCTGCTGGCCGCCGGGTGGACCCCGGTCGGCCTCGGACCCCGGGTGCTGCGGGCCGAGACCGCGGCGGTCCTGGGAGTGGCCCTGATGGTCCTGGGGGCGGAAGGGGGCTGAGCCCGCTAGGCCGGCCCCCCTTGCCGGGGCTTGGTTGGCCCGCCCGGATACCCACCGCCGGTCATTTGCATCAAAACAATCCATCCTGGAGCCCGGCAGAGTTTTTCTGATACAGCCCATCGTTCACTCGCATCAGGGCAACTCTGTCCGGGTATCCGGCAGGCTTGTTTTGCTGCAAAACACCCTTGCTGAGTAACCGGGAAGGCTTCTCCGGCTGCTAAACAAGGTCTTCCTGCTGCAAATCAACCTTCGCCAGCCCTTGAGCAGAGCTTCTTTTGATGCAAATCAACAGAGTTCTGCTGCGGAAGAACGCTGCCGAGTAACCCGCGAAAGGACTTGTGATGCAAAACAAGGCTTTCTGGCCTCCCCGCATCCCTTCTCGGGTGCTGGGAAAAGTCTGCCGAGGTCCCCGCGAAGGCTGCCGGGGTTCCGGCAAGGGCTTCCGGCATCCTGGACAGGGTGTCTGTCCTCCCCGACAAAGGTCACGAGGTGCCGGATGGATGAGCTGGCATGCCGGCACGGTCATTCGCCTTCCGCAAGCTTGAAGTCGGATTCATCCGACGCTGCCCTTGTCGCCCCGGAACTTCATTCCCGGGCGGGGCTGCCTGTGGGGATTCCGGCTCGCCCCCTCCCCGACCCTCCCCGCTTCGCGGGAGAGGGCCCCGCCCCCCCCTCCCCGTAGACACCCCCCTCCCATCCGGGCTACGATCGGGCGGTCTGGAGTCCGATCAACAAGGAGGTCGCCTTGTCGTCCAACCCCTTCGCCGGTGTCCGCTGGATTTGGAAGAACGGTCAGCTCATCGAGTTC
>DATAHG010000202.1:0-1563 GCA_036263295.1 Thermoanaerobaculia bacterium
CGTGCTCGCCCTGGTGGACTGGCACCTCCTCGCCCTGTTCATCGGCCTGTTCGTGGTGGTCCGCGGCTTCGAGCTGTCGGGCTGGACCGAGGCCGCCCGCAACGCCCTGGAGGCGACCGGCGCCGACCTGACTCATCCGGCAGTGCTGGTGGGGATGGTGGCGGTCCTCGGCAACCTGGTGGGGAACGTGCCGGCCGTGATGCTGCTCCTCCCCTTCGTCGGCCGCCACCCGGTGACCGGCTATACCCTCGCCCTCTCCAGCACCTTCGCCGGCAACGCCGTGCTGGTGGGGAGCATCGCCAACCTGATCGTGGCCGAGCAGGCCGAGCGCCTGGGCATCCGCTTCGGTTTCCGCGAGCACATCGGGACGGGTCTGCCGGTCACCCTGATTTCGCTGGCGATCGCGGCGGCGATGTTGGCGTTGTTGCCGGTCTTGGCGTTGTAGTGCTCGGGACCGCTCCTGTGTGAACAGGGCGGCCTCTTACCTCACCTCTCCTCGCCCTTCTCCATCGCCAGCTCGGCTTCGAGGCTGTCTTTGTCGCGATAGACCGTGGCGACGGCGGCGACGCGGCCTTTCGATCGATAGGTCACGGTCGCGTCGCGGTCCTGGATCGAGCCGCTGACCTCGATCGCATCCCAGGAGCTGGCGTGGCCGACGTAGTTGATCGATACGTCGTAATGCTGGCTCCAGAAGAAGGGCACCGCGTCGAAAGGTTTCTGATGGCCGAGGAGGTTGCAGGCCACGGCCTGGCCCTGGCGCTCGGCCACCACCCAGTGCTCGACGCGGATCTTCTCGCCGCTGTGCGGATCGGGCCAGCGCGCGATGTCGCCCACGGCCCAGATGCCGGGGGTGCTGGTCTGGAGGTGCTCGTCTACCAGGATGCCGTTGTCGATCTGGAGCTTGAGAGCCTCCGCCAATTCGAGCCGGGGACGGACGCCGACGCCGATCACGACCAGATCGGCCGGCAGGGTCTTGCCGTTCTCCAGCTCGACCTCGACGGCGCCTTGCGAATCGATTCCAGCCTCGCGGAAGGCTTTCGGTTTCGTGCCCAGCTCGAAGACGACGCCCTTCTCCTCGTGCAGGCTACGGATGAAGTCGCCCAGCTCGGGGCCGAGGATCTTGCCGAGGGGGCGTTCGTCCGGCGCCACCACGGTGACGTCCACCTCCCGGGCGCGCAGGGAGGCCGCGACCTCCAGGCCGATGAAGCTCGCCCCAATCACCACGGCGCGGCGCCCCTTCCCGGCCGCGGCGATGAGGTCCCGGCTGTCTTGCAGCGAGCGGAGGTAGTGGATCTGCGGCAGGTCGGCGCCGGGCAGGTTCAGGCGGATCGGCTCGGCCCCGGTCGCGAGCACCAGGGCGCCGTAGCGCAGGGTCTCGCCATCGGCGAGGCGCACGGTCTGGCTGTTGGGATCGATCGATTCCGCCCGGACGCCCAGGCGCAGCTCGATGCGGTTCTCTTCGTAGTGCTCCGGCGGATGGAGCGGGATCCACTCTTCGGGGGCGTTGCCGGCCAGGTAGTCCTTGGACAGGTTGGGCCGGTCATAGGGCGCGTCCGGCTCGGG
>DATAHG010000203.1:0-2561 GCA_036263295.1 Thermoanaerobaculia bacterium
GAGCGGGAGCAGTGCGAGCAGCACAATCCCGAAGCTCATCTTCTTGCCCTTCGCCACGAGGCGAGCCCGGACCGGCCGGCGCACGAAGAAATAGAGCAGAGCGCCGACGACGTGAGTAAAGGCGATGATCACCGACCAGAACAGCCGGGCCTGGATCTGCGGCTCATGCTTGATGCAGTCCACCAGCATGGTGATCCAGAACATCGTGCCGCAGACGACGATGGCGATGAAGACAAGCTCGACAGGACTGAGCATCCGATCCTCCGGGAGGGCACTCCAGACGGAGGCATCATAGCGCGAGGGCCAGCCAGAGGGAGCCGAGGCCCAGAGCCAGGCAGAGAGGGGAGTACACCCGAGTGTCCATCCGCGCGAAGGGGGTGTCCCGGACGGATTTGAAGAATCCGACGAGGCGGAATTCGCCGATCGAGCGGAGGAGGAAGGCCGCGCCGACGAGCCCACAGGCCCAGGCGCTGAGGGCGGCGGGGACCGGAACCGGAAAGAGGCCGGAACGGGCGGCGACCGCGAGAGCGGCGCAGGCCAGGGCGACCGCCACCGCCACCGTGGACAGGCGCGTCGGCTCGAAGGTTCTCCGGCCCGCGACCTCCGGAATGACGGCCGCGCCGGGCGATTTGCCGGTGGCGGCCCAGTACACGTGGAGGGCGCTCAGCCCCAGCAGAATGGTCCCGATCAGCAGCGCGATGGCGGCTTGCATGATGGCTCCTCTGGTAGAGTCCGGTAGGGCCGAAGCTTGGACCCTGCTGGGTTTTATAGAGACATTGTAGTCCTTCTCCCCTGGAGACGGACCGGAGAGATCCATGGCAGGCTATTCAGGCACGCCGCTCGCCAAGAAGCTCGGCATCAAGGAAGGAAGCCAGGTGCTCCTTCTGGGCGCACCGGACACTTATCGCGATCTCCTCGCGCCCTTGCCGGAAGGGGTGGAGTTTGCCCCCCATCTCACGGACTCCACCGACATTGTTCATATTTTTTCTACCCGCCGGCCGGAGCTGCACAATGCCCTTTTGGATCTCCGCTCCCGGATCAAGCCGGCGGGCACCGTCTGGGTCTCCTGGCCGAAAAAATCCACCAAGGTGCCGACCGACATCACCGAGGACACCGTGCGGGAGATTGCGCTTCCACTCGGTTTTGTAGACGTCAAGGTCTGCGCCGTGGATGACGTCTGGTCCGGCCTCAAGCTCGTCATTCGCAAGGAGCTTCGGTGAAAATCATGGCGGCGGCGCTGTTTCGTCCTGAACCTCCAGGTGGAACCGGTGGAGAAAGCGATGCACGACCGGCGCGAGCAGCAGGCCGGCGACCGTGACGAAGATCAAACCGCCGAAGAGCGCATAGAGACTGGCGAAAATCTTGCCGGCGGCGGTCGGCGTCGGAGCGACGGGGCCTTCGCCGCCGAGGAGCATGGCGGCATTGAGAAGGGCATCGAGCCAGGAGAGACCGACCACATAGCGATAGCCGACGATCCCGATGCCCAGCCCGAAACCCAGGAGCAGGGCACCGGCGCCGGCACCTTTGAGCAGGTGGGCGAAGAAGAGGCGCCGAGGTGGAAGCGGGCGGTAGCGCCGATGCACGGGATTTGGCCTCGGTTGAGTGAATTGAGGTTTTGACAAGATCTCGATCCCCTCTATCCTAGCTTACCTTCGATCCCGGGGCCCGCCGCCCGGACTCCAGCGCCTCTCGCCGCGCCTCAGCGAATCGCCCCCTCCTTGCCGGCGATCCGCCGCAGCAGACCCAACTGGCCGGCGTGGTAGGCCTGGTGGAAAGAGATCGTGCTCAGGAGGGAGCGGACCGTCTCGTTCGGATTCTTCGTCGGGCTGTTCGGCATCGGGCGGTCCAGGACTTCGGGGGTAAGGCTCGAAAGGCCCGCGTCGAAGCGCCGGACGGCCTCGTCCAGAACGGTCGCCATCTCCTGGAAGTCCAGGGCTTCGGCCGCATCCCGGATCGGCTCCGCTCCCCGGTCATAGTGCTTGAGCGTCTCCTTGGTCATCGGCGGCTCCTGCCCCAGCAGCTCAAGCCCCCCGCAGTAGGTACCGAGGATGTGGCCCAGAACCCAGTTCGCGCAGTTCCCTGCCGTAGGCTGGATCAGGCTCTCCTCCTGCGTCAGGCCCGCGATGTTGAGCTTCACGACGGCGTGGGTCATCTGGGTCTGGTGGCGGATCAGCTCGACTTCGCTCAGGGTCTCCGGAACGGCTGTGGTCATGGTCTTCTCCCGTGGTGTCGGATCGTGAATTGCTACGAAATCGTATTATTCTGATCCGGCGGGGGCGGCCTCGTCAAGCCCCTGTTCGTGCGGAGAGCAACGGCGTATAGTGGGACTTCAGGATGGCCCTGGACTTCCTCTCCCCGCTGCACAAGGCCTCGCGGCAGATCTCGGTCTACCTGGAGTCCCACACCCGCGAGCTGGGCGTGAGCCCCGCCGAGGGACACGTCCTGACCTACCTGCGGAGCTACGCGCCGACCCCGATCGGCGACCTGGTCCGGGTCTTCGGGATCAAGCAGTCCACCTTCACCAGCATGCTCGACCGCCTTGAAGAGGCCGGCTTCGTCCG
>DATAHG010000204.1:0-3546 GCA_036263295.1 Thermoanaerobaculia bacterium
CGGCCCCAATACCCTGCAGGACTCCCCCGAGCTGCGCGAGCTGGCCCGCGCTGCCGGCGATATCGGCGATAGCGGCGATGTTGGCGACACCGGTTGCGAGGACGGCCTGGTCCCCGCCTCGCCCCTCGCCAAAAAGCGCTACCTGGTAGCGGGCGGCCAGCTCGTCGCCCTGCCCGCCGCTCCACCCGGGATCCTCCAGACCCCGCTCCTCTCCCCCGCCGCCAAGCTGCGCCTCGCCACCGAGCCCTGGCGCGGGCGCGGCCCCGGTCCAGAAGAGACCGTCGCCGCCTTCTTCCGCCGCCGCCTGGGGCCGGAGACGGCGCGCCTGGCCGACGCCATGGTGCTGGGGATCTATGCCGGCGATCCGGCCGAGCTGGCGGTGGGCTACGCCTTCCGGCGGATTCACGGCATGGAGACAGAGCACGGCAGCCTGCTCAAGGCCCTGCGCCGAGCCCGCGGCCGCCCCCCGGGGCTGGTGGGCTTCCGCGACGGCCTCGGCGCCTTCGCCCAGTGCCTGACCCGCGGCCTGAGCATCGAGACCGGCTGGCGCGTCGAGACGGTGCGCCGCGAAGGCGAGATCTTCCACGGTACCGCCGTCCGCGAGGGCGAACGGCAGGAGTGGGAGGCCCGCCGGCTGGTGACCGCCCTGCCGGCCGCCGCCACCGCCCGGATCCTCGAAAACCTGGGGAGCACCCGGGCGATCGCCGCCCTCCCCCATGCCCCGGTCGCCGTGGTCGCGCTCGGCTTCCCGCGCGACCGCATCGCCCACCCGCTGGACGGCTTCGGCCTCCTCGCGCCGCATGCCGAAGGGCGGCGGATCCTGGGGGCGATCTTCACCTCGACCCTCTTCCCCGCCACCGCGCCGGCCGGCCACGCCCTGCTCACCGCCATGGTCGGCGGCCGGCGCGCCCCGGAGCGGGTGGACCTCGACGACGCCGGCCTCGTCCAGCTCGTCCGCGAGGAGCTGGGGGAGCTGCTCGGAGTCCGGGGAGAGCCGGTCTTCCAGCGCCTCGCCCGCTGGCAGCCCGGCATCCCGCAGCCTACGGCGGCGTGGGCCGCGTCGAGCCGCGAGGCCGACCGGCTGGAGCGCTACAACGCCGGCCTCACCGTCCTCGGCAACTGGCGGCACGGCGTCGGAGTCCCCGATTGCATTCGCGCCGGCTGGGCGGTCCGGTGAGACGGCCGGGAGCCCTCCTCGGGCTGGCAGCCCTGGCTCTCCTCGTCCTGGAGGGCTGCCGGCAGGCCCCGAAATTCGACAACGTCGTCGTGGTCCTGGTGGACACCCTGCGCAGCGACCACCTGCCGAGCTACGGCTACGAGCGCGACACCGCCCCCTACCTCGCCCGCCTCGCCGCCGAAGGGATCCAGCTCCAGGGCTACGCCGTCACCTCGTGGACCAAGCCGTCGGTCGCGACCCTGCTGACCGGCCTGGAGCCACAGCGCCACCAGGCGATCAGCCGCTCCGACAAGCTGCCGCCCGAGGCTCCGTACCTGCCCGAGATCCTGGCCGGCCAGGGGGTGGACACCGCGGCCTTCGTCGGCAACCTCAACGTCGGCCAGAAATGGGGATTCGACCGCGGCTTCCGCCGCTTCGAGCAGTGGAACGGCCTCCACAAGGTGGACGGCCCGCGGGTGACCGAGCGCGCCCTCCAGGTGGCGAAGGGGCTGCAGCCCCCCTACTTCCTGTTCGTCCACTATGTGGACCCGCACGACCCCTACCGGCCGCGCCAGCCCTGGGGAGGCGCCCGGCCGGCCGGCGGGTACGTCCAGCCGCAGCGCCTCGAAGGGCGGCCCGAGCCGCCGACGCCGGGGGAGCTCCAAGGGCTGCGCGACCAGTACGACGGCGAGATCCGCGAGGTGGACCGTGAGATCGAGCGCCTGGTCAAAGAGCTGACCGCCCGCGGCCTGATGGAACGCACCCTCCTGGTCGTCACCGCCGACCACGGCGAGGAGTTCGGCGAGCACGGCGGGCTGACCCACGGCCACACGCTCTACGAGGAGGTGCTGCGGGTCCCCTTCCTGCTCTGGAGCCGGCAGGGGCTGCCGCATCGCAAATCCTCCCAGACCTTCTATCTGCTGGATTTCGCCCCGACCATGATCGAGGCGATGGGCAAGAAAGTCCCGCCGGGGCTCGACGGGATCCCGCGCTGGGCCGAGACCGTCGCCGCCCGCCCGCAGGGGGACCGCGAGCTGTTCTTCCACCTCGATCTGGAAGGCAACGGCGCGCTCGCCCTGATCTCCCCCCACGCGAAGAAGCTCGTCCACACCAGCCGGCCGCCGTTCAGCCGCCTGACCGACCTCGTGAAGGATCCCCGCGAACAGACTCCGCCCCAGGAGCCCGGCCGGGAGACGGAGGAGACGATGGAGCTCCTCCAGCGCCTGGCGATCCACCACAACCACCTCGCCGACGGCGCCCTGGAGCGCCGCACCACCGACCTCGACCCGCGCCTGCGCCGCAGCCTCGCGGCCCTCGGCTATCTCCAGGTGGACGATTCGCAGGAAGAGCTGGAGGAGCGGGTCCTCCCGGTGCGGATCTCGCCGTCCTCCGGAATGGCGCGGGTCTGGGAGCAGCGGCAACGGTTGGGGCCGATGCGGACCGGCCCCCCTCGGCCCTGAGACTGGATACTGCGGCTGGGAGCGCCGGCAGCTTGCCGGCATATGAAATCAATTGCCGGCTGGAAGCCGGCGCTCCCAGTTTTCAGTGGTGCGTCCCGTCCCCTTTGCCAGCCGCCGCACCGCCCTTGCGGGTCAGGCTCTCGTGGATCGTGGCGATCCAGCGGTCGGTCTTGATGAACCCGGAACCCCACTCCTTCCACTCCTCCGGCAGACCGGCGGCCTGGATCGCTTCCACCTTCTTGCCGGCGTCGATCTGCTTCTTCACGTAGGCGGTGGTCTCGGTCAGCATCCGGTGGTATCTCTTGAGGTCGTCGAGGCCGGAGAGCGGGCCGTGACCAGGGATGATCTTCACATTCGCCGGGAGCTGCGCGATCACCTTGGCGACGGCGTCGGTCATGCCCTGGACGCTGCCGCCGTGGTCCAGATCGATGAAGGGGAAGCGGTCGCGGAAGAAGTCGTCCCCCATGTGGACCACGTTCGACTTGGTGAAGAAGATGATGCTGTCGCCGTCCGTGTGGCCGTGCGGGAAGAAGATCGCCTTGATCTCCTCGCCGTTGAAGTGGACCGACACCGCCTGGTCGAACGTGATGACCGGCAGCGCCTCGGCCGGCGCCGGGGGCACCTTCTCCCCCATCAGGTTCTGCTCGGTCGCGAGGCGGGCGCGGACATTGTCCTGCGCGACGATCGTGGCCTCCTTGCCGAAGGCCGCGTTCGAGCCGGTGTGGTCGCCGTGGTAGTGGGTGTTGAGGACGAACTTGAGCTTGCCGTCCCCCAGCGTCGCAAGCGCGGCGCGGATCTTCTCCGCCAGGGGCGCGAACTGGTCGTCGACGATCAGGATGCCGTCCGGCCCGACCGAGGCGCCGATGTTGCCGCCGGCTCCCTCCAGCATGTAGACATTGCCAGCCACCTTCGTGGCCTTCATTTCGACCT
>DATAHG010000205.1:0-4146 GCA_036263295.1 Thermoanaerobaculia bacterium
CCCGAGCCGCGCCCCGGCACGTCCGGCGCCTTGCCGTCGAGCACGTTCCAGGAGAGCGGCTTGTCGGCCGGGTAGCTGGTGCCGAGGAACCGGCCGGTGATGCGTAGATCGACCGCCGGCTTGCCGGCTTTCTTGTAATAAAGCAAGCCGGCCGTATCGACGCTCACGAAGCCGAAATTCTTGTCGACCCGGGTCTCGAAGCCGACGCTCTTGTCGGTCAGATCGATCACCAGCACCGTGTTGGTGAGCTGCAGGTTCATCAGCAGGTCCCACGGCTCGTCGAGGGTGATGTCGAGGCCGGGGGCGGCGACGTCGGCCAGGTAGCGCAGGGCCGCGCCGAGGTCAAGGGTGCCGAGGTCCACCCGCAGGACCGTCCGCCGGCCACCGCCGAGAGGCTTCTGCTCCGAGCTGATCGAGGCGGCGAGCCGCAGGTCCTGGTACTGGATCTCGAGCTGCAGCCGGCGGACCCCGGGGTCGAAGCTGTAGGTGGTGAGGACCCGGAAATCGTTGACGAACAGCTCGCCGGTCAGCTCGCCCGAGAGCTTGCGCGCGGCGTCGCGCTCGATGCGCACGTCCACGGCGAGCCGCAGCAGGTAATCGTCGGTGACCTGGAATTCCCAGAAACCGGCCGTGCGGGCGGTGAGCGCGTAGGCTTTGCTGCCGGAGTCGATCCGGAAGGCCACCCCTTCGAGGGCGAGCTCGGGGAGGGCATCGGAGGGCAGGCCGAGCAGGGTCTCGGCGGCGGACGACAGGCTGATCGTCGAGCCGGGCACGAGGCCGGCAGAGAAGACCCAGGCCTCGCCGGGCGTCGGCTTTTCCGCTGCGGCTTCGAACCGTGTGCCCAGCAGTTGGAAGCCGCACGCCAGGCGGCCGGCGGCGCCCTGAGGCCCGAAGTCGGCTTCGAGAATGAGGCTTTCCAGAGTCAGGGTGAAAAGTCCGAGATCGAGCGGGAGCTCGCCCAGGATGATCCCTTCGAAGCCGTAGGTTTGCGCCCGGGGCTCGGCGGTGACCAGGAGCTCGACCACGTCGAAATTCGCTCCGTCCGGCAGGGCTCCTTCGCCGAAGAACCGCCGCAAGAGGCTCGAGACGGGGATGGACTCGTCCGGGGCGAGCTGCGCCTCGAGAATCGGTCCCGGCAACGTCATCGAGGCCTCGAGGCCGACTCCGGCGATGTCCAGAACGGCGCCCAGGCGAACCGAGGCACGCGAGAGGTCTCGCGGGTTCGGGAACCGGAACCGGATCTCGGTTCGCTCCAGGGTGAGCACATCCGGGATGATCTCGACCTCGGCGTCGAGGGCGACCCCGATCTCGACACTGGAGAGCTGCCGCAAAGCTGGAGCCAGAGTGAGGTCCAGCCGGGTGAGCTGCAAGCGACTGCCGAGAGGGATCTGGGCCGGGAGCAGGCCTCCATAGTCGGGGCCGTCCACGACCGAAGAGAGCTGGGAGAAGCTCGAAAGCCGGGGAGAATCGCCACGGAGGGACAGGACCTTGAGCGGCGAGCCGTCCAGATCGAGCGGCATCGAGAGAGGGAGGCGGAAATCCCCCGCTCCGAAATAGATCAGGATTTCGACGGCGCCCGCGTACCAGCGGAATGAGCTTGCCGTTTCGAATACTTTCGCGGTGATCCCGATCGCCGCGGAGAGCTTGAAGGGCCCAAGCTCGAAAGGCTGCCGGGCGGACCCCGTGAAGCTCAGCAGAGGGACGCTGGCGCCATCTGGATCGAAACCGAACCGGATGGCGCCCTCCAGGGCAATCGAGTCGGGTTCGCCGAGCATCCATCCCACCGGGCGGAAGAGCGGCTCGTTCTTGATCCGCAGAGCGCCACGGAAGATCAGCCGCCGGTCCTCGCCGGTCCGGTTGGCCGCCGAATCGAGAGTGAGGCTGGCATCTCGAAACACCGCCCTCTGGATGGGGGTGGCGACGAGCGCCCGGAAGCTGTCGGGGAGCCGGTACCCGTCCGGCAGAGCGGCAGAGAGGGTCAGCTCGGGCCCGCCGTCGAGCAGATAGAAGGAGCCGCTGAAAGCGAGATCGCCGGCGGGTGCGAAGGGGCAGCTTCCATCGGGCAGCGTGCCTCGGATCAGCAGGCTCTGCCCCTGGACTTCCTGCGACCGCAGAAGCATCTTGAGAGGCCGTCCCTGCCAGAGGTCCCCGATGAGCGCGGCCAGGCCCGGCGAAGGTAGATCGTTCTGGAGTGGCAGCTCCAGAAGGCCATTTCGAATATAGCGGCCCAGGGCGGTGGTGAAAGATTGAATGTCCAAGATCTTTCCTCGGCGCGGAGCTTAATACTGGCCCCGGAAGACGACAGGAAGATGGTCGCTGATCAGCAGCTTGACGAACTCCGCCGCCGAGCGGGCGTTCGGAAAGTGCCCTTGTCGGATTCCCAAAAGGAAATCGGCTCCGTTGTTCACGGCCCTGGGAGGGGCGAGCGCGGGCGGTGGCGCTGCCGCGGGCAGGGCAGGGACCAACATCGGAGGGGGATAGAACAGGGGGATGAACGCCCTTACCGATTGGCTCAGCGGGCCGTCGTTCTGCATGACCAGGGATATCAGATCGAGGACCGGTCCGTTGGCAACCGCTCCGACTCCGATGAAGCCCTTGTGGAAAACGTGATCGATCGCGAACGTACGGTAGTCCGCCGCGTTGGCCGACAGGATCCTTCCCCCCCGCCCGAACAGGCCCCGGGAGAGGTTGATGGAGGATCTGGAGGCGGCGACCGCACCGTTGAGCTGTTGGCAGCCTGCTCCGGGCACGCCCGCGTTCAGCGCATTGGTGAAGCTTCTGAGGGAGGCGGCCGCGAGCTCGTCGTCGCTCATGGCGTCAACGTTGAGGTCGCCGCCCGCCACGACCTGGTCCGGGACCGCGCCGCCGAGCCGATAAATGCTCTCCGCGAAGGAGAAGAAGCGGGTGGCGACAAACGCGACCTGGCTGAAAGCGATCACTCCGGGGGCGTGATAGACCAGCAGTGACGCCACCGTTCCGGCGTCGTCGGCGGCCGTTTTGAGACGCACGGCGCAGGCGGCGGGACGGCGGGGAGAGCGTCGCCGAGGGACGTTCGAGATATTGGTCGGAAAGTCGAGCTGCTCGCGAGCCCATGGTGGGATGGGGTCGGCCCGAGGAAGCTCGTTGTCGTCGAAGTCGTTCGGATCGTCGGCGCGTTTGCGCCCGCTGACAACGAGCCGTAGAGCCCGCGCAATTCCGCCCAGGGCCGGGCCTCCCTGGGACATCCCATTCGTATCCGAATCCACGCCAGCCGACACGGTGGCCGGAGACTCGAGCATGACCACCTTGTTGGGGTTGTTGTTCCAGAAGACCGCGTAGCCTTCCTTGTTGGCCTGCTTTTCCCAGCCGAGATGCAGAAGCGCCGCCGGCTCCCCCCCCGCATCGGGGTAGTCTCCGGCGATCGCGGCGGGCAGCCAATCGAAGTGCCAATCCCCCGCCGGAGCGACGTCCGCGAAAGCTGCATTCAAAGCGACCCGAAGATCGCCAAGGCGATCGATCGCTGCATAGCGGACCTCCATCAAGGCAAGGACATCGGCCTCGACCGTTCTGGCGACGCGCGCGATGAAACTGAAGAGAGCGTGATAGTGACGGTACGGCGCGTTGTTGCCGAGATTCTCGATATTCCAGTAGACGACGTTGAAGTCCGGCATCTCGTCCCTCTATCCCAAAGCCCCGCCGCCCGGAGGCAGCGGACGCACGAAGTCCTTGGTATACGCCGCGTACCAGCCGACGCTCTTGTCGTCGCCGCCCTCGGGGTTGCCGAACAGGAGCAGGTCCGTCCGTCCCGGCGGGAAGGCGAAGCCGAAGAGGGAGAGCGCGATCTTGCTGAAGCGCAGCAGATAGGAGCCGGGGCCGCCGTTCTCGCCGGGCACCACGGTCAGCTCCGTGCGCTTCCAGGCGAGCTTGAGCACCCCTTCGATCGGGATCTGCGGCTTGCCGCCGCTGGTGCCCGGGATCAGCAGGCCCAGGAAGACGCGGGGCCTGGCCGCCTCCCCCGGGCTCCAGGCGGCGAGCAGGGTGACCGTGAACGAGGCCCCGCCGGACAGCGCGCCGAGCGTCCCGAGGTCGAGCGTGAAGGTCAGGCCGTACCAGGCGTCGCCGAGGGTGCCGGCGCCGAGCGGCGAGACCACCGGGATGTAGCCGAGG
>DATAHG010000206.1:0-1815 GCA_036263295.1 Thermoanaerobaculia bacterium
CGCCGCCCTGCTCGCGGACAACCAGGATCTCCCGGCCCGGCTCGGCGTCGAGATCCGCACCGCCCGCTTCCTGAAATCCGCGGAGACCGAGACCCGCCTGCGCGAGGTCCTGGAACAGGCCACGAAGGCCGGCCTCACCGAAATCCGGCTGGAGGCCGCCCTGGCCCTGGCGAGCGCCGAGGCCGGCCGGGGGCAGGCGGCCGAGAGCCGAGCCCGGCTCGCGGCGACCGAGGAAGAGGCGCGGTCGCGCGGGTACGCCCTGGGATTCCTGAAGGCGGGGCGGTAGGGAGCGGCTCACTTCGCGACCGCACCCGTCAGGGCGTGATAAATCACGCCCCTACAACTGCTCCGCAAGGTTGTGCACGGTCGTAGGGGCGCGATTCATCGCGCCCTAGCGGTGCGGCCGGGATCGACAGGCGCCCGTCAGCTCCCCACCAGAGCCGCCAGGTCGGCGCCATTCTCCCTGGCGGTCTTGACCGCCTCCTCCAGCTCCTTCTGGTTGCCGGTCGCCTGGGCGGCGATGGCGAGCAGCACATAGGCCTCGGTGCTGTCGAGGCTGCCGCTCCCAAGCACCCCTTTGCGGAGGCGCCGGAAGGCCTTGTCGTAGACGCCGCGCCGCATCTCCAGCCTCGACTGGATCAGCCGCAGCTCCTCCCCCACCCACCCCTCGTAGTTGCCGAGCACCTTCTCGGCGCGGTCGAACGACTCCTGCGCCTGGGCGTCCTTGCCCTGTTCCAGATAAAGGCGGGCCAGCCCCAGCTCGGCCCGGGCGTCGAACACGCGCCCGCTCCGCTTGAGGTCGTTCTTCTCGTCGCGGCTGGCGTTCTCCGCCGAGGCCGAAACCTCGACCGGAGCGGCGAGCGCCTGCTTATAGAGCGACTCGGCCTCGGCGGCCTGACCCGCCGCCGTGGCGTCGAGGCCGCGGTAGTAGAGCATCCGCTTGGGCTGCTCGCTCTCGTTATAGAAGATGCCGAACACCGCCTTGTCGCGGTCGAGCGTGAAGCGGGAAGGCTTGTAATCGACGTCGAGCGCGAACGGGGTCTTCTCGCCGGTCAGGATCATCGTGCCCCGCAGGATGGCGTTGCTCGCCTCGCTCTTCTTACGCGCCTCCTTGTCCCGGCCGGGGTCGTAGATGTCGGCCTGGAACGGCACGATCAGGGTCGAGCCCTGGACCTGGATCTGGTCGAGCTTCTCGCGCTGCACGTCGAAGGCCGGGCCGTTCTTCACGACCCGGTAGCGGAAGCGGTACGGGGTCTGCTGCCGCGCCTCGCCCTGGATCGTCCACTTGCCGCCGTCCTTCGGCTTCACCTGGTAGGTGTAGTACACCTCCGGCAGGCCGGTGCCGTAGACGAACTGGCTGGCGAAGCTGTCGAGCTGGACCGAGGTGATCCGCTCGATCAGGTCGATGAAACGGTCGGTCGAGATCGGCCGGTTGGCGGTGGCCTTGACGATCTGCTTGAGGACCTTCGGGAAGTTGTCCTCGCCGATGCCGCGAGCCAGCATGTCGAGGATCACCGCTCCTTTCTGGTAGACGATCGCCTCGTAGGCGCTCGACGAGGAGCGGCTGGAGAACAGCCGGGTGCCGAGCACGACCGGGCCGAGCGACTCGATCGGCCGGCCGTCGGCGGTGACGTTGGTGAGCGCGTCCTGCCAGCCCTCCGTCGGGCCGAGGCCGTAGCGGTCCTTCCAGTCGAGCTTCTTGCGGCCGTAGAGCAGCGAGGAGTAGTTCGCCATCGCCTCGCTGATCCACTGGTCGCGGTAGCTCGCCCAGCCCACCGCGTGCCCCCACCACTGGTGGGAGACCTCGTGCGCGAT
>DATAHG010000207.1:0-2197 GCA_036263295.1 Thermoanaerobaculia bacterium
GCCGGGGGAACCAGCACCAGCGAGCTGGCGGCGCTTTCCGAGATCTTCAAGAAGCTCTCCGGCGACCGGCAAGGGACGGTCTCCGGCATGGACCTCTTCCGCCGGGCCGGCGACGCGGCCGTTCCGAGCCTGGACTTCGCCGCCAACCCCGCCGCCTTGCAGGAGATGATGACCTCGCCCGCCGTGCAGAGACTCCTTCAGGACCCGGCCATGCTCGACAGCCTCGCCCGGCTGATGGCGGGCCGGGCGGGCTGAGCCAAGTCCCTCCGCCGCCCTTCGCGGCACCCTAGTAGAGGACGGCGCGGAGCTCCCCTTCGTGGAGGAGGGGCACCGCGCGTCGAGACCTCAGGAGGGACCGGCATGCCAGGGGAGCCGTACGATCTGATCGTCATCGGGGGAGGGCCCGCGGGCTCGACCCTCGCCTCGTTCACCGCCATGGCGGGGCATCGCGTGCTCCTGCTGGAGCGCGAGACCTTCCCGCGCCACCAGATCGGCGAATCGCTCCTCCCCGCGACGGTCCATGGGATCTGCCGGATGCTCGGAGTCCTCGACCAGATCGAGGCCGCCGGGTTCCCGCGCAAGAACGGCGGCACCTTCCGTTGGGGCACGAGCCCGGAGCCGTGGACGTTCAATTTCGTCCGCAATCCGAACGACCCTTACGGCTACGCCTACCAGGTCGAGCGGGCGAAGTTCGACAAGATTCTCCTCGATAACGCCCGCGCCAAGGGTGTGGACGTGCGCGAGCGGCACGACGTGACCTCCGTGATCATCGAGGACGACCGAGCGGTCGGCGTCGAGTACGAAGACGACCAGGGGAACCGGCACGAGGCGCGGGCCAGCTTCATCGCCGATGCGTCCGGCAACCGCAGCGCGGTCTGGAAGACGGTGGGCGACCGCGTCTATTCGGAGTTCTTCCGCAACGTGGCGCTCTATGGCTATTTCGAGAACGGCAAGCGTTTGCAGGCGCCGAATTCGGGCAACATCCTGAGCGCGGCGTTCCGCGACGGCTGGTTCTGGTACATCCCGCTTTCGGACACCCTCACCAGCGTCGGCGCGGTCGTCTCGCGCGACGCGGCGGACGAGATCCGTGCCAAGGGGGACGAGGCGGCGCTCCACGGCTATATCGAGCGGTGCGACATCATCAAGGACTACCTGAGCGGTGCGCGCCGAGTGAAAGAGGGGCAGTACGGCGAGCTGCGCATCCGCAAGGATTATTCCTATTGCATGGACCGCTTCTGGGTGCCCGGCATGATCCTGGTGGGGGATGCCGCCTGCTTCGTGGATCCGGTGTTCTCCTCCGGCGTCCACCTCGGCACCTACTCGGCGCTGCTCGCCGCGCGCTCGATCATCACCCTGCTCGGCGGCACCGAAGACCTGACCGAGGAAGAGTGCCTGACCGAGTTCGAGGACCGCTACCGCCGCGAGTTCGGCCGCTTCTATCAGTTCCTCCTGGCGTTCTATGACATGCACCAGGACGAGGATTCCTATTTCTGGCAGGCGCGCAAGATCCTCAACACCGCCGAGCGGTCGAACGACGCCTTCGTGCGCCTCGTCGCCGGACTGAGCGAGCTGGACGAGCCGCTCTTCGCCGGCCCGCAGGAGTTCTTCGACGCGAGAAAAGGTTTCGGAACCTGGTTCGCCGAGAACCTGCTGCCAACCGCCGAGGGCAACGGCCAGGCCGCGCCGGCCGGGCGGATGGACCCCGAGTCGTTCGATCCCGGCGAGTTCATGCGTGGCTTCAACAAAGAGATCGTCTCGCTCCAGATGATGGCCGTGATGCGCGGCGTTCCCCGCAAGGAACGGCCGATCCGCGAAGGCGGCTTGGTGCCGTCGCCGGACGGGTTCCGCTGGCTGGCGAGCTGAGCGGTTCCTACCGGCCCCGCGTCTGCCGGCGCAGCTCGCGCTGCCGGCGGGCGCGGTCGGTGCGGTCGTCGGCCCGTTCGCGGGTCTCCTGGGCTGAGACGGCCGCGACCGGCTTCTCTTTCGAAAGATGTCCGGCCAGGGCCGAGATGGTGGGGTAGACGAAGAGATCCACTACTGCGAGCCCCGGGAAATGCGGCGCGAGCCGGCGGTGGACCTGCACCACCAGCAGCGAGTGTCCGCCGAGATCGAAGAAGCTGTCTTCCACCCCCACGCTTTCGACTCCCAGCACCTCCCGCCAGGCCGCCGCGATGACCTCCTCGGTCTCGTTGCGGGG
>DATAHG010000208.1:0-2383 GCA_036263295.1 Thermoanaerobaculia bacterium
CGGGCGATCTGCTCCCGGGGCGCCCGGGGCTGGACCGCGCGGGACGAGACCAGGACCTCGCCGGCCGCCAGGCGCTTCATCTCGGCGACGGCTGGCGGAGCCGGGGAGGGGAAGACGGCGACGGTGGCGAGCCAGAGCGCGGCGAGGAGGGCGAGCCAGTGCATCCGGCGACGATTCTAAGGGCTCCCGAGCCCGGAGAGGGCTGCTAGGATGGCTTGACGAGGCCGGTCCGTTCCGCCGGCCGGGGAGGGCGCATGGTCATCGAGTGGCAGCGATTGCAGGTTCGGCCCGACATGCTGGATCTATTCCTGAGGAAAGACGCCGAGATCTGGACCGAGGCGCTGGCGAGCGAGCCGGGCTTCCTCGGCAAGGAGATCTGGCTCGACGAGCCGGCGCAGGAGGTCATCCTGGTCATCCGCTGGCGCAGCGAAGAGGAGTGGCAAAGGATACCGGCGGAGCGCCTGGCCGCGGTCGAGCAGCGCTTCCGGGCCGAGGTCCAGGAGGGGGTCGAGATCCTCGAGAGCCGTTCCTGCCGATCGATCCCCACGGCGCCGGTGCCGGGGTTGCGGTGAGCCTGGGGAGACGCCGCTCCCGGGCGCTCTCCCGCCTGATCGCCCTCGCCCTCCTCGCCGCCCTGGCTTTCTGGGGCCTTCCGCGGCTCTTGCCCGCGTTGTGGCACGTCACCCGGCTGGTCCGCCTGATGCGCGAGCCGCCTCCCACCTCCCTGCCGGTGCCGGTCGAAGGGGTCGAACGCTCGGAGCTGCGCGGCACCTGGGGGGCGCCGCGCGGCGGCGGCCGGGTGCACGAGGGGATCGACATCTTCGCCCCGCTCGGCACGCCGGTCCGCAGCACCACCCACGGCCTGGTCGTGCGCAAGGGGTGGAACCGGCTCGGGGGGCGGATCGTGACCGTGCTGGGACCGGGCGGCCAGAGTCACTACTACGCCCACCTCGACGAGTTCGACACCCCGGAAGAGGGGGACTGGGTCGAGGCCGGCACGGTCCTCGGCTACGTCGGCACCTCGGGCAACGCCGCCGGCACTCCGGCGCATCTCCACTACGGGATCTATGAAGTGGGGGGCCCGGCGCGGGATCCCTACCCGCTGTTGGCGCCCTAGGCCTGGAAATCGGCCAGCAGCAGACGGTCCCAGGCCGGCTCCAGCGGGGAGAGCGCGGCCACCAGGGCCAGCCCGATCCCGGCCGCGCCGGTCAGGAACCCGGGGTCGTCCTCCCAGTAGAGGTCCATCTGCTCATCCGGGACGAGGGCGCGGAAGCCGCCGATCCCCTCGGCCCCGGCCTCCCAGGAGCGCATCTCCAGGGCACGGGCGAACCAGTCGCGCGCCGCCGCCGCGAACAGCCCTTCCTCCGTGGCCTGGAAGAGGCGGTTGAACAGGTGGCCCAGCCCGGCCGCGCCGTGGCAGAGGCCGGCGTCCACCACCTCCGAGCTGTCGTAGGAGCGCTCGGCGGCATGGCAGGCCAGCTCGATCGCCTCCCGCTCCCAGTCCGGCCGGCCCGCCGCCCGGGCGGCGCCGAGCAGGACGGTGGCGATCCCGGCGTCGCCGTAGCACCAGCCGAGGCGGCTCTCGACCGGCTCGATGTCCGGGCCGGCGCTGTAAGGGAAAATGGACACCGCGCCCGGCGGCAGCTTCTGGGCCAGGAGCCAACCCACCCCTCCCTCCAGGAGCGGGCGGGCCTCGGCGTCGAGGCCGGCGCGCAGGGCTCTGGACAGGAAGCCGAGGACCCCGGGGATGCCGTGGGCGATCCCGAGATTGAAGCCCCCCTCCTCCGGTCCGTCCTCCGGCTCCGCGGGATCCGGCTCCGCGTGGCGCCAGGCCAGCCCCTCGGGGAGCGCGAGCGCGCTCTCGGCGAGGCGCGCCACCGTCCGCCGCAGGGTCTCCCGGCCGCCCGGCCGCGGCGACCGTTCGAGGGCGTAAAGGCCGAGACCGGCAAGGCCGCTGGTCAGATCGAAGGGGCCGTTCCAGGGGCTCTGCCCGAGGACGCCCACCAGGGCTTCCGCCAGGATGGAGCCGCTGTCCTCCTCCGACTCTTCCTCGAAGAGCTGGTCGCGCAGGTGCTCGATCGTCCAGGCCACCCCGGCGACGCCGTCCAGCAGGCCCGGCGGCAGCGTCCCGGCCGACGCCCCCTCGACCGCCTGCTCCAGCAGCTCCAGCCCCGGCTCGCCATACCCCCGGTCCGGGGCGACACGGTCGAGATAGGAGAAGAACAGGGCGGGACCGGCGGGCCCGGCGGCCAGGGTGGGCCCCTGTCTCCAGGCCGTCCCGCCGGGGGGACCGACCCCGATCGCCAGGGCTTCGAGGTCGGTGGCGATCTCCTCCACGGCCGTCCAGGCGGACTCCGCCAGATCGCCGGACAACAAGGGCTGC
>DATAHG010000209.1:0-6084 GCA_036263295.1 Thermoanaerobaculia bacterium
CTGAGCAGAGCTTTTTTGATGCAAGTCAACAGAGATCTGCCGTGGAAGGACTCTCCCGAGTAACCCGCGAGAGGATTTTTGATGCAAAACAAAGCTTCCGGATCCCCGCATCTCCTTCTCGCGTGCTGGGAGAAGTCTGCCTGGGTCCTCGCGAAGGTTGCCGGGGCTTCGGCAAGGGCTTCCGGCATCCCGGACAGGGTGCCTGCCCTCCCCGACAAAGGTCACGAGGTGCCGGATGGATGAGACGGCATGCCGGCGCGGTAAAGCCGACTCGCTCATCACTCAGGCAGGGGCCGCGAGCGCCCAGACCTTTCCAGCAGAACCCGGCCCGTTGGGCCGGATCCCCCTCCCGCCGGGACTTTCTCGACGGCACCGCCCCCACCCCAACCCTCCCCCGCTTCGCGGGAGAGGGCGCCCCCGCCCGACCAGGATCCAAAGTTAGCGTCTATGCCCTTACCGCGCCCCCAGACTCGCCTTCAGCTCCTTGGCCTCCCCTCCCCGCAGGATCCGCAGCGTCACCTCGGAGCCGACCGGCTTGTCGCCGAGCAGGCCGTGCAGGTGACCGAGGCCGCCCAGCGGCTCGCCGTCCACCGAGACCAGGAGGTCGCCCAGAAGGAGGCCGGCCTGCTCGGCGGCGCTGTCCGGCTGGATCCCCGCCACCATCAGGGCCACCGGCTGGCCGGCGACGCTCTCCAGGTTGGCCGGGAGGCGGACCGGATGGGCGGCGACGCCCAGGTAGGCGCGGGGGACGTGCCCGTGCTGGAGCAGGGCTTCGACCACCCGGCGCAGGGTGACCGCCGGGATGACCAGGGACCGGCCGCGCGCCAGCCCGGCGGTGCCGAGCCCGAAAGCGCGGCCGGCGGCGTCCACCAGCAGGCTCCCCGAGAAGCCGCGCTGCAGACCGAAGTCGGCCGTCACATACCGCTCGAGACGGCCACCGGCCGGGGTGCGCCAGCCCTCGTCGCCAAGGGCGCTCACCACCCCGAAGGTGGCGTGGAGGGTCCGGTTGCGCCGCAGGGCGAGGGCGAGGTGGCCGACCTTGAGGGCTTCCAGCTCCTTCCACTGGGGGACCGCCAGGCCGGACGCCTGGATGCGGAGAACCGCCACGTCCGTCCCGGGGTCGCGTCCGACCAGGGTGGCTTCCACGGTGCGGCCGTCGGCCAGACCGACGCCGAGGTTCTCGTCCCGCTCGACCGTATGGTCGGCCGTGACCACGATGCCGTCCGCGGACCAGACCAGACCGGAGGAGGGCATGCGGTGGCGTCCGATCACCTGGACGACGCTGGGGCTAGCGGTCTCGACCGCGGCGGCGAGGGATTCCGAAAGATTCAGGGCTTCGTTGGCAACAGGCTTCGTATCGCTCATGGGCCCAGGGTAGCGGCGCGGGCGGAGCGCCACATCCGCCAGCCGGAGAGGTCATGGACCTGCCCGATCGGGCAGGAAGACCGGCTCCCGCCTGGCGCTCAGAGCAGGATCAGCCCAAGGCGGGCGGCACGCACCACGGCGTCGGTCCGCCCCTGGGCGCCGAGCTTGCCGAGGATGGCGTTGACGTGGAACTTGGCGGTGTGCTCGCTGATGCCGAGACGCTCGCCGATCGCCGGGTTGGAGAGCCCCTGGGCCAACAGTTGGAGGACCTCGGATTCGCGTGGCGTGAGCGGCTCCGGGAGATTGGTGGGCGCCGGGACCTCGGGGGAGCGTAGGAGCAGCGCCGCGAAGCCCTCCTCCACCACGACGAGACCGGCGGCGACCGCCTGCACCGCCGCGGTGAGCCGGCGCGCGTCGGCCTCCCGGGGGAGGACGCCCTGCGCCCCCGCGGCCAGGGCGGCGCCAGCCGTCTCCTCGTCCGGAGCCAGGGCGAGGACCGCGCCGCCGGGGCCGCCGGCGATCCCGGCCAGCCGTTCGAGCCCGGCGGGGGATCCAGCCCCGAGGTCCCAGACCACCACGTGGACGGCCTCGAAGCTCCCCTCCACCCCGGGCGGCACCTGCCCGACCACGGCAAGGCCGGGGACGCCCCCCAGCAACAGGGCGAGGCCCCCCCGGGCCAGGGGATCCTCCCCCACGATCAGGACACGCACTCCGCCATCCATTTTTTCAGGATAGCGGAGTGGTCAAGATTGTTTGCTTCGGGTCTCGCCCTACTGAATGCCCAGATCGCTCCAGGAGCAGGGCTGCGACATGCCGACGAGGATCTTGCGCTCGCCGGTGAAGGGGGCGCGGCCGTGGGCGACCATCATGTTGTCGAGCATCAGGAGGTCCCCCTGCTGCCAGGGGAAGCTGATGGTCTCGGCGTGGTAGGCGGCGCGCAGGTGGTCCAGCACCTCGGGCTCCAGCGGGGTGCCGTCGCCGTAGTAGGTGTTGCTCGGCAGGTCCTCGTCCTCGAACTCGGCCATCAGCGCCTCGCGGATGACCGGGATCAGCGTGCTGACGTGGAAGAAGGTGGCGTGGTTGAACCACACCATCTCGCCGGAGAGGGGGTGCGGGACCGCCGCCGGACGGATCGCCCGCGAGCGCAGCCGGCCGCCCTCCTTCCATTCGAGCTGGATGCCGTTCTTGCCGGCGTGCTCCTCGACCTCCTGCGGGCTGTCGGTCTGGTAGACCGTCTGCCAGGGGAGGCCGAAGCCGTCGCCGTAGTTGCGCACCACCATCCACTTCTTCTCGACCAGGCGCTGGCGGATCTGCGGATCGAGCCGCTCGTAGACCCGGCGCACGTCGGCGATCGGAGTCTCGCCGCCGGTCTCCGAGACCTTGAAGGCGAAGAAGAAGATCCGCATCGGCCAGGTGTTCTGGTACGAGTTCTCGTTGTGCAGGAAGATCGGCTGGTCGGGCGGGTAGTCGGTCGAGGTGTAGACCCGGCCGCTCACCGCGTGGCGCGGCGACGAGCGCTCCTTGTACTCCAGGAGATCGCCCGAGATCGCCTTGACCACCGCCTCGAACCGCTCCGGGCTCGGGATGTCGAAGCCGCGGAACAGAATCCCGCCGTGCTTGAGGAGATGCTGGGAAAGCTCGTCGCGGTGGTCGGCCGCCCAGGCGCCCAGGTCGACGCCCTGGACGGCGGGGCGGATCACCAGGGGCAGGCTCTGCCCCGGCGCCAGGGTGTCCATGCGGACGAGATCGGCCGGGGAGACGCTCACGGCACGCCGTGCCGCCACTCCCAGGCTCTTGAGACTCGGTCGGGTCGCTCCTTCAGTGCTCATGCGGTTCGTTTCCTCCAGAACCTAGAGTGCGCCGACCGGCTCCGGCTGAGCCTGGAGTGACGGAGGAACTCCGCACGGCGCGCTGGCGGTGATCTGGACCGGCTCGGTGGCTCCCAGGGAAATCTCTTTTTCGCCGAACAGCCGCTCGGCCACGATGCCGCGCTCGCGGCACGAGTTGATCAGCTTGTCCGAGGCGACGATGGGATCGGAATCCGGCGTGTAGTCCTTGGCCATGATGTACTTGAGCCAGGGCTCCATGCCCATGGCGTAGACGTAGGCCTGCTTGACGCCGAAGCGGGTGACGATGTCGATGCCGCGCTCGAAGTTCGAGCCCGAGAGGCGGCGCGAGAAGTCGATCTTGCGGTCGAGCGGCTTGGTGACCAGCGGGCCGTAGAGCCAGGAGAGCGGCGCGCCGTCGCACTCCATGCCGAGGAACAGCACGTCGGCGTTGCCGGTGTACTTCTGGACGTTCTCGTAGATGCGCGGCTCGACGTTGCAGGAGTCGGCCGCCAGGATCACGCTGCCCGCCCCGATCTTCACCATGTAGGCCATCTTGGTGCGGATGTCGAGGTCGGCGTGCTCGCCGAGGAAGGGGATGCCGGTCATGGTGCCGCCGGCGATCTCGAGCGTCTCCATCTCCTCGATCTCGCGGACGTCCTTGAAGCCGATCTGCTGCAGGACGAGCTTGAGCGAGGGGTCCTGCAGCGAGCCGCCGCCGCCGCGCGGGATGATCACGGTGCCGATCTTGTGGCGGAGCTGGATCATGGTCTCCAGCAGCACGTGGTCCTGGTGGTTGTGCGAGATGACCACGTAATCGATGAAATCCGGCAGGTCGGCGTAGGTGAAGCGCGGCAGATCCGCGTGGTAGTCGTAGCTGATCACCGGGTCGGACAGGATGCTGACGCCGCGCGCCTCGACCAGGATGCAGGCGTGCCCGAAGTAGCGGGTACGCATCCCGTCGCCGGTGTAGTGCTCGTAGGGGGCCGGCGCCTCGTCGGTGAAGAAGGTGCGGAACAGGGCGTCGTCCTTGTCCTCGACGCCGAGCAGCTCCTTGATGTGGCCGTAGGGGCGCGGCGCGGCCTTCATGCGGAACAGCTCGTCGATCCCTTCGTGGCGGAAGGGGCGGTTCACGAACAGCACGCCCTCTTCCTCGATGCGCGGGGTGCTGAGCACGAACGGACGGTCCTTGTCCCCCTCGATCAGGGTGAAGGCGAAGCTCTGCAGGTCCTCGCGGTAGTAGGGGCTGCGGTAGAGGAGCTGCTCGTAGATACGGAACGAGGCGTTGTGGTTCAGGTCGTAGACCAGCTCCACGTAGCCGCGCAGCGGCTCCGGCACCTTGGCGTAGAGCGGCTCCAGGCAGAAGCCCTTGGCCTCGGCGCGCAGCATGTCGTCGAGCTCCTTGACCGCCTTGGCCACGGCGATCAGGTCGGCCTGATCCTTCAGGGTGCGCTCCATCAGCGCCTTGACGTCCTTGGCGCGCGACGGCTCGTGGCTGATGAAGGGGCCGCCCAGCATGGCCGGGTTGCGCACCGCGGCGGCGTGGACCTGGGGAGCCTGGACGAACGACTTCATGATCGCCAGGTGGCGATCGACGATATTCATGCCGGCCGTGATGGGCTGCAGCAGGTGCGTCCAGGCGTACCAGTTGCAGACCAGGGGCTCGGTCAGGACGTTGGGCTTGAGGTAGACCATCTCGTTGCTCATGGTTGCTCTCTCCGGGTTCGATACTCTCTCAACTGCTCATCCTAACATTCCATCTCCGCCCCACCTTTTCCGAGGCTGTCGAACCAGGCGCTCTCGGTGTCGGTGAGGGGGATGCCGGCGGCGCTCCGCTCCGCCGCCGATTCGCTCTCGAGGTCGCCGGGCGCCACCACCCGCTCGCCGGGGGATGCCGGCTGGGCTCTCACCTGCGCCAGCAGCGCGGAGAGCCGGGATTGGAACGCCGCGCTGTCGCCGAAGGCGCCGAGGTCGAGGGCGAGGAAAAGGTGAGCCACCCGCCGGGGCTCGTCGAACGGCTCAATATAAAGGTGCGTCAATTCGTGATCGAAGGGCATCCCGGCGAGGAGCGCGCAGAGGATCTCGACCGCCATGCCCAGGCACTGCCCCTTGTGGCCGCCGAGCGGCTGCAACGCGGAGACCTCGGCGGTCTCGGAACCCGCCGCCGCGGCGTCGGCGACATCGCGGCCGTCGGCGGTCACCGCCCAGCCCGGCGCCAGCGGCTCGCCGCGCTCGCGGTGCTGCTTGACCCGGGAGTAGGAGACCTGGCTGGTCGCGAGATCGGCGCAGAACAGGTCGTCCCCGGCGCCGCGCACCGCCATCGAGAGCGGGTTGGTGCCGAACAGGGGGGCGACGCCGTGGAACGGGGCGACCAGGGCGTCGCTGTTGGTGAAGGAGAAGCCGATCACCCCCTGGCGCGCCATCTCCAGGGTGTAGCAGGAGGCCGGCCCGAAGTGGTTGGAATTGCGGACCGACACGGCTCCCACCCCGAATTCGCGGGCGAGGCGGACGGCCTCGGCCGTGGCCACCCGGCCGGCCACCAGGCCGAGGGCGTGGCCGGCGTCGAGCCCGCGGGCGGCCTGGGCGCCCGGCAGCCAGCGCATCTCCGGCCGGGCGCGGCTGCGCCCGCCGTCGAGCTCGGCGAGATAGGTGCGGAAGAGTCGGATTCCGTGGGTGTCGATGCCGCGCAGCGACGCTTCGATCAGGCCGTCCACCACGTAGCCGGCGTGCTCCTCCGAGACGCCCCGCTGAAGCAAGGCGGCGGTCATCCGGCGGGCCAGCTCTTCCGCCGGGACCGCCCTCAATCCGCCCTCTCCCGCACGAACTTCGCGAAGCGGCCGATGCCCTCCTCGATCTGCTCGGGAGTGACGTAGCTGAAGGACAGGCGGACCTC
>DATAHG010000210.1:0-1779 GCA_036263295.1 Thermoanaerobaculia bacterium
CCCCGCGAAGACTGCCGAGGTTCCCGCAAAGGCTGCCGTGGCGCCGGCAAGGGCTTCCGGCATCTTGGACAGGGTGTCTGACGACTCGGAATACCTCGCGGCCTGCCTCGTTGGAAGTGACCAGATCAGTGCGTGGGATTGCGACGGAGTGGCATTCTGTTGTGACAGAGCGTGGAGATTTGCCGCGGAGTCTCCACGCTTCGTCATGGAAGATCCAGGTGTTGTCACGTTCTCTTGTGAGGTCGTCACGATCTCTGGATGAGTCGTGGCAACGCCGCGGTGTGTCGTTCCTGCCCCTCAGTCCCAACCACCCCCTCCAGATCCACTCTTGAGCACGCCGGTGGTCGACGTGGTCGGCATCCAGCAAGGCGATGAGAACATTGATGTCGAGGAGCGCTCGCCTCATCCGAGGTCTTCTCGGAGCTGGTCGATGATCTCGTTGGAGACGGGTTCCCCGCGGGAAGGCAGCGGGTCGAAACCATGTAGCACAGGCACCATGGGGCGGGAGGGCGGGGCTTCGCCCCTCTAATACCCCAGCTTCCCCTTCGCCTCGGCCGTCGCCTCGTCGTTCCCCTCCACGCTCAGCCGTGACCGGTCCTCCCCCCGGCCCGCCGGGTAGAAACCCTGCCGGTACATGGGAAAGCACTCGCTCCGCAGATGGGCGAGGGTCTGATGCCCGCGCCGGACCGCCCTTTCGTGGCGGAGGGCTCCGATGTCTACCGGTGCGACCACGATCTTTTCGCCGGGGCCGGGGTCGGCCTGGGCGAGGAGGCGCCCTTCGAAGTCCACCAGCATGCTGCCGCCGGGCCAGGAGAATGGGGGGTAGTGCGACAGGCTCGCCCCCTGGTTGGCGGCGACCACGTAGGCGATGTTTTCGAGGGCGCGGCAGCGGTTGACCACGGTCCACCAGTCCATGGGCGGGGTGGCGCCCCAGGGGTCCATGTAGGCGGAGACGCGGATCAGCACCTCGGCGCCGTTGGCGGTGAGCTGGCGGAGCACCTCGGGGAAGAGCCAGTCGTAGCAGATCGCCACGCCGAGGTTGCCGATCGGGGTGCGGGCGACGGGGAAGATCTCGTCGTCATAGCCCGGCAGGTCGTGCGGGCTGGCGTGGACCTCCCAGGGGATCCACGGGTGGACCTTGCGGTAGCGGGTGAGGATCCCCTCCGGACCGATCAGGCAGGTGGCGTTGAAGACCACGCCGGGGTAGCGGTCGTCGCGCTCCAGGAAGGTGCCGGTCTGGATGTAGATGTCGTACTCCCGGGCCTTTTCGATGTACCGCTCGGTGTGCTCGTTGGGGATCGGCAGAGCCAGCTTGTCGAGCAGCTCCCGGGCGGTGGCATAAACTGGAGCCGCATGCGCGAACTCCGGGAACACCACGAGCCGGACCGGCAGGAAGGGGGAGTACCCCTCGACGGCCTGCGAGATCATCGCGAGCATGCGGTCGGTGTGGGCCTTGATGCCGGCGCGGTCGGCGGGGTTGCCGAAGTCGGTCTGGCAGGCCGCGGCGGCGTAGCGCAGTCGGTCGTCGGTCATGCAAGGGAGTCTAGACCAGGCAGGCTCGCTTCCGTCCTCCTGCTTCTGCTCCTGCTGCCGGCCCTGACTCTCGCCGCCGAGCCTGCCTCCGACCCCCTGGCGGCGATGGAGACGGCCCTCGCCGCCGAGCCGGAGAGCCTGCGCCTCGCGAGCGAATACCGTCAGGCGGTGATCCGGGCGGGGGCCTACGACCGTGCGCTCCGCTTTTTCGAAAAGCTGGTGGCGGCGCATCCGAACGGTCCGAAC
>DATAHG010000211.1:0-2030 GCA_036263295.1 Thermoanaerobaculia bacterium
GAGTAATAGAAAGGACGGTCGGCGGTCTGCTGATCGCTGTTGACCGTGCGCCAGCGCCGGCCGCCGTCGTCCGACCGCAGGAGAGCGCTCTTCTCGGCTTCGACCAGGGCGTAAACCGTGGACGGGCTGGAGCGCGAGAAGGCGACGGCGGTGCGGCCGAGGTCCCCCTTGGGCAGGCCGTCCTCTTCGGTGTACTTCTTCCAGGTTTCGCCGCCGTCATACGTGACATAAAGACCCGAGCCCGGACCGCCGGATTCGAACTTGTAGGGCCAGCGCCGGAACTGCCACATCGAGGCGATCAATTTATTGGGATTCGCGGGGTCCATGGCGAGCTCGGCGGCGCCGGTCTTCTCGTCCACAAACAGAACCTTTTTCCAGGTGCGTCCGCCGTCGGTGGTGCGGAAGACGCCGCGCTCGGCGTTTTCGCCCCACAGGCGTCCCAGGGCGGCGACATAGGCCACGTCCGGATTGGTCGGATGGAGGACGATGCGCGAGATGCGCTCGGTGGCTTCGAGGCCGAGGTTCTTCCAGGTGCGGCCGCCGTCGAGCGAGCGGAAGACGCCGCCGCCGATCGAGACGCTGTTGCGGACGTTGCCTTCGCCGGTGCCGGCCCAGATCAGGTCCGGGGTGGGCTGGAACACGGCCAGGGCGCCGATCGAGGCGACCGGCTGGTCGTCGAAGATCGGCTCCCAGGTGACACCACCGTTGACCGACTTCCAGATGCCGCCGGCCGCGGAGCCGACGTAGAGGAGGTCGGGATCGGATTCGGTGCCGACGATGGCGGTGACGCGGCCGCTCATGTTGGCGGGCCCGATCGAGCGGGCCTTCAAGCCGGCGAGCAGGGCCGGATCGATCTCGGCCGCGGCACCGGCCACGGAGGGCAGGAGCGCCGCGAGGGCGAGGAACAGGACGAAGGCGAGGCAGCGGGGGCGTTGAGTCACCATGAAACCTCCAAAAAAGGGGACGGCCTTCGGCTAGAGCGATGGCTGCTGGGGGCTACTGATAGCGCAGGTTGGGGGGGCGGTCAATGAGGGGCTGTGGAGCGCTCCTCACGCGGCGGG
This sequence comes from Thermoanaerobaculia bacterium, assembly GCA_036263295.1. Taxonomy (GTDB): domain Bacteria; phylum Acidobacteriota; class Thermoanaerobaculia; order Multivoradales; family UBA5704; genus DATAHG01. The sequence continues at coordinate 1,062 of DATAHG010000211.1, forward strand.
TCAAATTGACCCTTACTTGCGCCGGGGCATATACTCCTTCTCCAAGAGGGAGACCTGATGATCCGTCGCCACGTGTTCCATGTCGTCTGCTTCCAGGACAGAGGCTGGTGGGTTGCTCAATGCCTTGAGCGCAATTTGACTGCGTCCGCCAAGGATCCGGAAGAGTTGCAGGAGAAGCTGGAGACGGTTCTCAAAGTCCAGGCCGAGGCTGACCTTGAGGCCGGCAAGGTTCCTTTCAGCGCGCTCCCTCCGGCCCCGCGGCGGTTCTGGACCCTCTTCCAGAGTGCCGAGCCTTGGCGTCTGGACGGCTCCATGGCAGCCATTCCGACCGGGGCGCCCGCCTGGACGGAAGTGGCGATCGCCTAGTCCATCCAGGGATCGAGTCCCATCAGAGCCGCGTCCAGGCCAAAGTTCTCGCAAATTGCTTCCTGATCTCTGGGTGACAGAAGGGATCCATAGGTCCCCTCGCCGAGAGAGCAGGTCTCTCCATTCGGACCTTCCAGGTAGTAGCCGCTCTTGCTCTGTCTCAGCCTCGTCTTGAAGCCGAAGACGTGGTCCAACTCGGTCATGAGCTGCTGGACAGTTCGTTCGTGGCTCAAACAATTCTCCGAGAGCAGGCAATTCGTCCTGGAATGTAGAACAGAGATTATCTGCCTTTCCGTTGGCCCTGCAACCCTGCCTGTTCCGTGTTCGGAACACTTCTCGACTGGCCACCCCGTCTCGGCTTTCGGAATGCCTTCGGGGGCCATCTGCGTTTCTCTTTGATCAGGAGGTTCCATGCTGAAAAGACTCATTCAGGCCGGGCTCGGCCTTGCCGCGGCCCTCGTGATCTGCGCCTCGGGCGCCGGAGCCCAGGGGGCGGCTCCGATGCAGACCCAGGCTCCGACCAAGCTGCTGCGTTTCCCCGACATCCGCAAGGACAAGGTGGTCTTTACCCACGCGGGCGACCTCTGGCTGGCGCCTTCGACC